>JASEHM010000075.1 GCA_030018895.1 Candidatus Omnitrophota bacterium | reverse complement strand
TTCCCGCTTTCGCGGGAATGACAGAATGTCAATAATTTGTGTTACAGTGTACTAGCAGCTAATTTGGACAGCAATGATATTTAATGGATTACAAACCTACTCTTAATTTACCTAAAACAGATTTTCCGATGAAGGCAGAATTAGCCAAGAGAGAACCGGCGATTCTTGAGGCATGGAATAATGAGGATATTTACCGCCTTATTCAGGAAAAATCAAAAGGCAGGCCAAAATACATACTTCATGACGGCCCGCCTTATGCAAACGGCGATATCCATATAGGCCATGCCTTAAACAAGACCCTAAAAGATATTATTGTAAAATATAAGAGTATGCGTTCTTTTAGCTCTGCCTATGTGCCGGGATGGGACTGCCATGGCCTGCCGGTAGAGCACCAATTGTTTAAGGAATTAAAAATAAATAAATATCAGATCTCTCAGTTAGATTTTAGAAAAAAGGCCTATGACTATGCTATGCGCTATGTTTCTATTCAGAAAGAGCAGTTTAAGCGCCTGGGGGTTTTCGGCGATTGGGAGAATCCATATCTTACCTTGAGCCCTGACTATGAAGCAGCTATCTTAGATTCATTAGCCGAGTTAGTTAAAAAGGGGTATATATATCACGGTTTAAAACCGGTTAACTGGTGTTTTAAATGTGAAACTGCCCTTGCCGAGGCAGAGGTGGAATATGAAGATTGCGCCTCGCCGTCTATCTATGTAAGGTTTAAATTAGAGGATAACCAAGGAACCAATACCTATTTAGTCATCTGGACTACTACGCCCTGGACTTTACTTGCCAATGTGGCGGTGAGCGTGCATCCGGATTTTATTTATTCCTTTATTAAAACAGAAAATGGTAATTTGATTTTCGCTAAAGAATTATTAGAGAACGCGTTATTAAATATAGGTATAAAAGAATACGAATTAATAAAAGAGCTCAAGGGCAGGGATCTGGAGGGATATATATATGAGCATCCTTTTGGTTTAAGACGGGGAAGGGTAGTTTTAGCGGACTATGTATCCAAAGAAGAAGGAACCGGACTAGTGCATACAGCGCCTGGCCATGGAAATGAAGATTATTGGACAGGCCTAAAATATAAATTAGATATTATAATGCCGGTAGACCCTAAAGGAAACTTTGATTCTTCTGTTCCGGAATTTAAGGATCAGAATTGCCTTGAGGCGAATAAGAAAATAATTGAAAAACTTTTTTCCGGAGGCAACCTTCTTTTTCACGGCAGCCTCAGGCACTCTTATCCGCATTGCTGGCGCTGCAAAACCCCTATAATTTTCAGGGCAACCAAGCAATGGTTTTTAAGGATTGATCATCTTGATTTAAGAAAAGAATTGCTTCTAGCAATAAAAAATGATGTGAAATGGATCCCTGAGGCAGGAAAAGAGAGGATTGCCTCAATGCTGGATTTAAGGCCGGATTGGTGCCTGTCTCGGCAGCGCTACTGGGGGGTCCCTATTCCGGCCTTAGTTTGTAAGGACTGTGGGAATGAAATTCTGTTGCCTTCTGTGATTAGTAATTTTGCCGGCTTTAGCGTAAAAGAGGGTTCGGATTGTTGGTTCAGCCGTGAAATAGAAGATTTCTTATCCCCTGGTTTTAAATGCCCGAATTGCGAAAGCGATAAATTTTCTAAGGGAACGGATATTTTAGATGTCTGGTTTGATTCAGGGGTGAGCCATCAGGCAGTATTAAAAAAAAGAAAGGATTTAAATTTTCCCTGTGCCTTGTATCTAGAGGGTTCTGACCAGCACCGCGGGTGGTTTCAGTCTTCAATAATTACCTCAACAGGGATTGATGATAAGCCTCCTTTTAAAAACGTTCTTACACATGGCTTTGTTGTGGATGCGGACGGCAGAAAGATGTCTAAATCCTTAGGCAATGTTATTTCTCCTTTTGATATTATTAAAGAGTTTGGCGCGGATATATTAAGGATGTGGGTTGCCTCAAGCGATTACAATGAGGATATCAGGATATCGCAAGAGATTTTAAAGCGCCTATCTGAGGCCTACAGAAAGATAAGGAATACTGTCAGGTTTATTTTAAGTAATCTGTATGATTTTAATCCTGATACTGATAAAGTAGATTATGCCGGCTTAAAAAAGATAGATAAATGGATTCTTTTTAAATTACAGGAGACGCTTGATACGGCAGGAGCTAGCTATGAGAGCTTCCAATTCCATAAGGCATATAAAGGGATTTATGATTTTTGTAATACTGAGCTGTCTATGTATTATTTAGATATGGTAAAAGGAAGGCTCTATACATTTGGAGCTCGCTCCTTAGAGAGAAGGGCGGCTCAAACTGTTATTTATGAAACACTTATTGTGCTGGTAAGGATAATGGCGCCTATTTTAATTTTTACGAGTGAGGAAATATGGTCAAATATGCTTAAGGAGAAAAAAGACTCATCCGTAAAGAGCGTGCATCTTTTGGATTGGCCATTAGTTAATCCTGTTTTTAGCCAGGCGCTTTTACGCCAGGGGAGTTCGGATATTGGGCATGAGCTAAAGCCGATTTTTGAAATAATGCCTAGTATAACTGCTGCTTTAGAAGATAAGCGTACTCAAGGTTTAATTGGCAGTTCCTTTGACGCTAAAATAAATCTATTGACAAATAGTGAATT
This sequence comes from Candidatus Omnitrophota bacterium, assembly GCA_030018895.1. GTDB lineage: Bacteria > Omnitrophota > Gorgyraeia > Gygaellales > Profunditerraquicolaceae > CAKKQB01. The sequence goes on along the minus strand of JASEHM010000075.1, from coordinate 3,041 downwards.
TCGTTATAAATATCTATGTAGCCTAAAGGATGAACTTCCTGAGATTTTCAAGGTATCGCAGGTAGAGATCATAAAAGACAGCTCTTTAGGTGAGTCAGCAGATATTGTTATAGAGGTTTCTAAGGCAGATGGTTTAAAGTGTCCCCGTTGCTGGAATTTTTTTGTTTCAGCGATAGAGGGTAAAGAGCTTTGCGTCAGATGCGCAGGCGCGATCGGAGAATAAAAATGAAAAAGGAATTTAATAAAAAAGATTTAGCCGAATTTAAAAAATTGATTTTAAAGCTTAAGGATAAGATTATGGGTGATATAAAACATATATCCGAAGATACCTTAAAGAAATCCCCAAAGGAATTTTGCGGCGATATCTCCGGCTACACATATCATATGGCAGATGTTGCTACTGACGCATATGACAGGGAATTTTCTTTAGGGCTTGCCGCTAGTGAAAGAGAGCTGGTGTATAAGTTAGATGAGGCCTTAAAAAAAATAGAAGAAGGCGTATTCGGCATATGTGAAGAATGTAAATTGCTCATCGCGAAAAATAGGCTCAAAGCTGTTCCCTATGCGCAATTCTGCGTTAAGTGCCAGCAAAAAAAGGAAAAGCGCTAAACTTAAACTCCTGCCTTAGCTGATGATCTTTATCCTTGTCTTAATTATCCTTTCCTTAGACCAGTTAACTAAATTTATTGTAACTCAGAACCTTTATCTTAATCAGTCCCTGCCTGTTGTTAAAGGAATATTTCATATCAGCCTTATTCATAACCGCGGGGCAGCCTTCGGGATATTAAAGAATCAGGCGCCGGTATTTTTTATAGTTACTGCGATATTTGCTATTATTTTAATTTGTTTTGATCTTAGCAAAAATAGCCTTAAGAAGGTATACAGTATTTCTTTGAGCTTGATATTGGCAGGCGCCTTGGGAAATCTTATTGATAGGTTATTTTTCGGCTATGTGATTGATTTTCTTGATTTTCGTATCTGGCCGGTTTTTAATATTGCAGATTCTGCGATAACCATAGGGGCAATAATGTTGGGATGGTTAATCTTAAAAGATTCCAAAGATTAAACTTGGTAACAGTTTAGCTTTTGGAAGCGCTCTGTCATTGCGAGGGCTTTAGCCCGAAGCAATCCCGTTTTTGAGATTGTTTCGGCCTTTAACAAGCTTAGGTTGAAGTCCCGAGCAAAGTCGAGGGGCTTCGCCTCACGCTTGCAATGATAATGAAATGTTTCCGGAATCTGAACTATTACTAAACATGGGATCCTAAAGAACAATATGCATCCAATTATCTGTAAAATCGGGTTGTTTACTGTTTATTCTTATGGACTGGCGCTTGTTTTGGCATTTGCCTTATGCGTAGAATTGGCCAGCGCTAGAGCTAAGAAAGAAAATATTCCTGCGGCAATAATTTCAAATTTTTCCTTTTTGGTTTTTGTTTTTGGCATAATTGGAGCGCGCCTTTTTTATATAATTGAAAATCTGGGCTATTATGTAAAAAATCCTTTAGAAATTATTATGCTTATGCATGGCGGCCTATCCTGGTTCGGAGGGTTGTTTTTGGGGGTTCTGACGGGAGTAGTTTATTTAAAGAAAAAGAAGAGGGCTGTCTATGAGATTTTCGATTTATTGGTTCCTTTTCTTGCTTTGGCTCAAGGTATAGGCAGAATCGGCTGTCTTTTAAATGGCTGTTGTTTTGGTAAAATACCCGGAATTCCAATTCAGATTTATTCATCTCTAGCCCTTATTCTTATCTTTATAATCTTAAGGTTCTTGCAAGATAGGCCACATAAGGCCGGACAGATATTTTTTAGTTACCTTTTATTATATTCAGCAAAAAGATTTATCATTGAATTTTGGCGCCTTGAGCATGCCCCTGTTTTTTTAGGCCTTACTTTATTTCAGGTTATAAGTATTGCGTTATTTTGTTTTGCCTTATTTAAAATAATTAAATCCTTTTCCACTGCCTTGTCATCCCGAGCGAGCGAAGCGAGTCGAGGGATCTAAAGAGGCGTATCTGTAATTTTATGCAAGAGTATACATTAAAGGTATCACCCGAACAAGAAGGTATGCGCTTAGATTTATTTCTTGCGGATTTCTCCAAAAGGAAAAAAATAGGGTTTTCGCGCACCTTTATACAAAACCTGATTCAGAAAGGGAATATAGTTTTAGGCTTAAGTAAAATTGTAAAACCGCATCTTAAGGTAAGAGTTAATGACGAATTCCGTATTTCTATTGAAGAGAAAAAAGCCCTAACTGTTGAGCCGGAAGCCTTGCCCTTAGAGATTGTATATGAAGATAATGATTTGGCAGTAATAAATAAGCCTATAGACATGGTTGTGCATCCTGCGCCCGGGAATAATGAACATACATTAGTAAATGCGCTGTTGTATCAGTTTAAGAATTTGTCAGATGTTAATCCCGGGAGGCCGGGTATTGTTCATAGGCTGGATAAGGAAACTTCAGGCCTTTTAGTTGTTGCCAAGAATAATTTTTCGCACCTTGCTTTAACAAAGCAATTTACTAAACATACGATTAAGCGTAAATATATTGCCGTGGTTTTAGGAAAGATGGAATTTGATGAAAATATAATTGAGCTTCCTATTGTAAGGCATCCGTTAAAGAGAAAAAGCATGGCTGTTGGTTTTGATAAAAAGGCAAAATATGCAAAGACTTACTACCGAACCTTAAAGCGCGCAAAAGAGTTTAGTTTATTAGAACTGGAACCGTTTACCGGAAGGACTCATCAGCTTAGGGTGCATCTTAGCTTTTTGGGCCATCCGATTCTGGGGGATAAAAAGTATGGAAAACCGCCTGTTAAATTTGGCCGGCTTTATCTCCACGCTAAGACAATAGGTTTTACGCATCCGCGAACGCTAAAATATATAGAATTTACCTCTGATATCCCGGAAGAATTTAAGCAGTTTATGTAAACCATATCACTCGTGTCCAAATTAGACGTTACTTATCGACGCGAAATGTATTTTGAGGTATCAAATTTGGGGTCATTCGTAAATAACTTGATAGTATTTGTATAACCCTTTGA
>JASEHM010000074.1 GCA_030018895.1 Candidatus Omnitrophota bacterium | reverse complement strand
CTTCCCATAAGGCAGCCTTATGGGAAGTTTAGGCTTTTTGCCTGGCGGTTCTTCTCTTTAGCAAGCGAAGATATTGAGGGGGTCTTTTTGCTGGGGAGGGTAAAGCATGGAAGGATTAACTACTTTTAAAAATAAAAAGACCCCTTAATTACCTTCCTTTAGAGGAAGGTCTCAAGGAGCCTTGCTGACAGATGTGTCTTGGAAAAGCAATTAATAGCTACTCTGATTCTCCATTAAGCAGAGACTTAATGGCCCATTTTATTTTATCGCGCTCAAACTTTTTCAGTTTGTTAATCCTCCTGAAATATTCCACTAACTCCATATCTGCAATCTTGGTTTTTTTAGCCAGCTTTTTATCTTCGCCGAAGATTAAATAATCCGTGGAAACCTCGCAGAAGTTTGCTATGCGGGCTATTATCCCTAATATCGGGATAGAACGACCGGCTTCATATCTGGCGAGTTGTTTAGAGTGTATATTCAGTTTACTTGCTAATTCATCCTGTGTGAGCTTCATCTCTTTGCGTATTTTTTTTATCCGCGCGCCTACTTCCATATAATACCTCCCTGTTAAGTCTGGAGGTATTATATCATTAGGTTTTAAAAATATTGATTTTTGCATAAAAGAAATCTGTTGACAATATATATAATTCTGTTAATATCATTAACAGTATAGTATATTAGATACTGGGTGTCAAGAGTTTTTTAAAAAAATCTCTTGACAGGTTTTAAAAAGGAGGCAAAAAAAGATGTTTTTAGCCCATAGGCAATTAGATAAAATTAAATCTCTAAACCTTCCTGAGATTGTCTCTTCCTACGGCATATCCGTTAAACACAGCGGCAACTCATCATATCAGGCCCTCTGTCCATTCCACGCTGATAAGAATCCGTCTTTAAGTATTTCCTTTAAAGGCGACAAATGGCTCTGGCACTGCTTTGGCTGTTCGGCTAAAGGCACAGTAGTAGACTTTGTGATGAAGAAGGAGGGCTTAAGCTTTAAAGAGGCGTATAAGAAATTATCAGAAGCTACAGGAATAAATATTCAGCAGCCAGCCTCCAGCAGAAAAGAAATAGCCCCCGGGAAGCCAAAGGCTAAGAGCCAAGAATCGAAAACCGAATCTAACCCCCAGGAACTCTTAAATAAAATTGCTGACTTTTATCATTCAACCTTTAAAGAAGACCGGCGCGGCTTGGAATATTTAACTAAGCGCGGCATAAGCGCAAAAGAGATTTATTTAGACTTTAAGATAGGCTTTGTAAACGGCTCTTTAAAGAAAACCCTGCCGGAAGCAGGCCCAATGTTTGAACAGTTAAAAGAGCTTGGCTTGTTAAATGAAAAAGGCAATGAGTGCTTTTATAACTGTGTGGTTTTCCCGATATTTGATGAAAATAATCAGGTAGTCTCACTCTATGGCCGTAATATCGAGGGAAAGCAGCACCCCGCCCTTGCGCGCAAGGGCGGGGCTCATCTTTATCTTGCCGGCCCGCATAGAGGAGTCTTTAACGCAAAAGTTTTGCGCACCACTAAAAGCATATTCTTAACCGAATCAATTATTGACGCGCTCTCCTTATATCAATTAGGCTTTAAGGAAACTATCCCTCTCTACGGCACCAACGGCCTGACCTCAGATCACCTTGAGCTTTTTAAAAAATACGAAATAGCCCAGGCCTATCTTTGTTTAGATAATGACGCAGCAGGAAAAGAGGCTTCTCTAAAGGTGGCTCAAGAATTATCCAGCCTAGGGATAAAATCTCTTTGCATTAGTTTGCCTGAAGGAATCAAGGACGGAAATGATTATTTATTATCCGGCAAGACAAAAGACGACTTTACCCAACTCATTGCCGAAGCCAGGCCTTTAGAATTCAGGCAGGAGGATTTATTTAGCCATAGGCTCATCTGTCCATCCGGTCCTCTTGGCAAGCCTAAGATTAGCCAAGAAGAGGATCAGATTATTTTTGATTTTTCTGGTCGCTCTTACCGCATCCGCGGCCTCACTATTGCCAGGTTAGACCAGCTCAAAGTAAATATTAAATTATGCAGCCAAGGCTTTTCCTGTTGGGATAGCTTAGACCTCTATAGCGCCAAGGCTAGAGCTGCTTTTATCTTAGAGGCAAAAAAAGCCTTAAGCCTAGAGCCAGGCACCCTTAATGCTGAGCTAGCCATTATTATTGAGCATTTGGAAAACGAGCAAGCCCGGCTCTTAGAGGAGAACAGAAGCAAGAAACCCCAAGAAAGACCTCAGCTGACCGAAGAAGAAAAAGCACAAGCCCTGGAATTCTTGAAATCGCCTGATCTCTTTGAAAGAATTATCGCTGACTTTAAGGCCTGTGGCTATGTAGGAGAAGAAACTAATCTTTTGTTAGGCTATATCACCTCTATCTCGCGTAAATTACAAGAGCCTTTGGCAGTGTTAATTGTCTCGCGCTCTGCCTCGGGTAAGTCTACCCTGCAGGATGCTGTGCTCTCTTTTACTCCACCGGAAGATTATGAAAAATACACCCGGCTTACTGACCAGGCCTTATTTTACAAGGACGAAAATGCGCTAAGGCATAAGCTCTTAGCCATAGAAGAAGAAAAAGGCGCCTCAGGCGCAGGATATTCTTTAAGAAACCTGCAGTCAGCTCATGGCTTAAGGAGCGCTGCCACGATAAAAGACCCTAATACTGGAAAGCTGAATACTGCTGTGTATCAGGTATCTGGCCCTACCTCTATGATGCTTACCACTACCTATTATCAGGACTTTGATTTTGAGACCTATAACCGCTTTATTATCCTTACCGTAGATGAATCCTGGCAGCAGACCAAGGCTATTCTTACGCGCCAGAGATTAAATGAGACCTTAGAAGGCACCATCTTTAAACGCCAAAGGGAGAGAATCAGAAAACTCCACCACAATGTTCAGAGGCTCTTAAAGCCTCTAGAAGTAGTTAATCCCTATTCTCAGGCCCTCACCTTTATAGACTCAATGCTTAGAGCCAGGCGCGAACAGCCTAAGTATCTATCTATCATCAAAGCCATAGCGCTCCTTCGCCAGTATCAGAAAGAGCTTAAATCTTACTCAGAGGGTAACGAAACTTTTGGGTACATTGAAGTTGACCTTAAAGACATAGAAATCGCCAATAGCATTGCTAATCAAATCTTAGGCCGCTCTTTAGATGAGATGTCTCCACCGGCAAGGAGGCTATTGTTGGAGATAAAGAAGCTGGTAGATAAACTCTGCCTAGAGCAGAATATCCTTCAAGACAGATGTATTATCTCCAGGCGCGATATTAGAGAATTTACCGGCTGGAGCGATTATCAGGTGCGTACCCATATCAGAGAATTAGAGGAATTGGAATATTTAATCCCGGCCTCTGGCTCCAAAGGAAAAAGATTTACTTATCAGTTAGTCTGGGATGGCCAAGGAACTGATGGCTCTAAATTTATGTTAAGCCTTATTGCTGTCCATAAACTGCAAAACTACGAGGGTAAATTTAGCTACTACGAGGGTACCTCGCGGCCACTTAGTGGTGCTTCTAGTGGTAACCTTGCGCCTCAGTTAACATAATGAAGCGTAGCGAGTTAGATAAAAATTTGGCAAAACTCAAAAAAGAACATATATAGGGGAAAATAACCAGTAACCAGAAAAAAGAGAAGCCATATGCAAGGTTTTAATTTCTTAATCGCCAAATTTAAAGAATGCCTGAGCCAAAAAGGCTACTCTCCTCGGACTATCGGGGAATATGTTAATTATGTCCAGTATTTCGCTTGGTGGTTTAAACAGGTAACTGGCCGGGCCCAAGCCAAAGAAGTAACCAAGGAGGATGCCTATAGCTTCCAAACACATCTCTTTAATTATCAGACTAAAAAAGGCACTCGCTTAGTCTTAGCCACCCAAGCTAAGCGTCTGCGCGCAGTCAGGTGCTTCTTTAGGTTTTTAGCTAAGAGAGATTTAATTCTTTATGACCCCACTACCGGCTTAGAGCTGCCTAAGGAAGAAAAAGGCCTGCCTCGGGGAATACTTACCCGAAGCGAAGTAAAAAAACTCTTAGAGAAGCCGGACACCTCAACTCTTATTGGTCTCAGAGACAAGGCGATTCTAGAATTATTTTATTCAACCGGCATACGCTTAAGTGAGTTAACCGGCGCAAGGTTAATAGACTTAGATCTGGAAAGGTCTCTTCTTAGGATAAAAGGCAAGTTTAAAAAAGAACGTGTTGTCCCCGTAGGAAACTTTGCCAAAAGGTATCTCTTAGCCTATACGCAAGAAGTCCGGCCCAAACTCCAGAGAGATAAAAGAGTTACCAATATCTTCTTATCCGTAAGGGGCAGGGCCTTAGATAGAAGCTGTGTCAATGCCTTAGTCAGGAATTATGTCAGGAGATCTAGCATCCGTAAGCATAACATCAACTGTCACTCTCTGCGCCACTCCTGTGCTACGCATATGCTTGAGGCAGGCTGCGATATCAGATACATCCAGGAGCTGCTTGGCCACCGCTCCCTGGAAACCACCCAAATTTACACCCGGGTAGCCATACCCGGCTTAAGGAAAGTACATCATAAGACCCACCCTCGGGAGAAGGACTACCGCAAGGAAACTAGGCTGACTAAGAGCTATTTCCATTTAACCAAGAAGAACCAGAAAAAAGGTATCGCGGATAAAAAATAATTGTTATCAGCCAGAGATGTGGTATACTTTAAAGATAATGAAGAAAATAAGCCTTTACTTAGATACATCGATATATAATTTTGCCATTAGCGAGAATAATCCAGAGGAAAGAGAAGCTACCCTAAAACTGCTTGAAGGTATAAAGGAAGGCAAATACGAGGCCTTTATCTCGGAATTGGTAAGCGCTGAAATAGATAAAGCCCCCCAAGAAATCGCTGTAAAGTTACGCAGCGTGATTAAAGGAATTGATCCTGAAGAATTGGCTATAAACGAAGAAGTCAAGGGTTTAGCTGATAAATATATAGCCCAGCAGATTATTCCCGTTAAATATGCCAATGATGCGATTCATATAGCTGTTGCTTCGGTAAACAACATTGATGTAATAGTCAGCTGGAATTTTGAGCATATGGTTAAACTAAAAACAAAAAGAGGGATAGTGGGAGTCAATGCTCTCTTAGGATACAAGCCCGTTGAGATATTGACCCCCCTGGAGGTGGTAGACAATGTATAAAGAACCCAAGGCCATGCGCGAAATCCATGAGATTAGAGAAAGAATGTATGAAGAGATGAAGAATATGACCGATAAAGAACAACTCGAATATATACATAAAGGCGCAGAAGAAGCAAAGAAGAAATACGGCTTAAAGTTTAAAAAAGCAGCACCTGTAAAATAAGAATTCGTTCTTTGATAAAATGGGTTGCCTTTAGAGAGAATTCATCCAGCTGAATTCTCGTCGGGGAAACCGCACCAGGCCTACGATGGTGATGGCGGCAGGGTCAGGAAGATTGTAGCTGCAGAGCGCAGCTCTGCCCAGAGCACCACCTACCTCGGCTCACTCTATGAGGTTGACTCCTCAGGCCAGGGAACCAAGCACATCTTCGCCGGCTCATCGCGCATCTGCTCTGTCAACACCCAGGGCACAAGGGCAGTCAACTCCAACTACGCCTTCTACCACCCCGACCATCTGGGCTCCTCCAACCTCACTACTGACGCCAAGGGCGAGCAGGCCAGCTCCAGCGAATACACCCCCTTTGGCTCC
>JASEHM010000073.1 GCA_030018895.1 Candidatus Omnitrophota bacterium | reverse complement strand
TCCCGCTTAAAGATTGCGGGAATGACACTCTAACAGCTAATTTGGACAGCAATGGGATTTTTTTAAAAATGATACCTATCTTAGACCTAAAAAAACAAATTGTTTCTATCCGTAAGGAATTAGACCTGGCAATTAAGAAAGTAATAGATAACGCCAATTTTATTTTAGGCGCGGAAGTCCGCCAGTTAGAAGAGGAAGTGCAAAAATATTGCTCTCTGAAATATGCAGTGGGGGTTTCTAACGGCACTGATGCCATAAGATTGGCTTTAGCAGCTTTGGGTATCCGCTCCGGAGAGGGTGTAATCTGCCCCAGTTTTACCTATTATGCTACTGCCGGGGCAGTTGCTAGTATTGGAGCTATTCCTGTTTTTGCGGATATTGATCCGGATACTTACACTATATCCAGCCAAAGCATTGAAGAGGTATTAAGGAAGAGGCGTAATTTTAAAATCAAGGCGGTTATTCCCGTACATCTTTATGGCCAGTGCGCAAATATGGATGAGATTTTTAAGTTGGCTGCGAAATTTAAACTTAAGGTGATTGAAGATGCTGCTCAGGCCTTTGGCGCAGAATATTTGCCTCGTTGCGAGGCGGGCTTGCCTCGCCGTCAGGAGGATGAGGATTCGCAGGAGAATAAGGGCAAAAAGGCAGGCACCCTTGGCGATTGCGGTACAGTAAGTTTTTTCCCGGGCAAGAATCTCGGCGCCTTTGGCGATGCGGGAATGATTCTGACTAATAACACAGATACCTATGAGAGATTAATAATATTAAGAAATCAAGGCAACAAAGAGAAATATTACCATACAATGTTAGGATATAATCATCGTTTGGATGCCCTTCAGGCAGCAGTATTGAGGGTTAAGTTGAAATACCTTGATTGCTGGAATAAAAAAAGGCAGGAAAATGCCTCTTATTATGATAAAAAACTTAAAGGCTTAGAGGTTAAGATACCTTATACTGCCGAATATTCTACCCATATTTATCACCAGTATGTTCTAAAGATAAGAGGTCAAAACGTAAATCTTATGGAATATTTAAAGAAAAAAGGCATAGAGGCAAGGGTTTATTATCCTCTGCCTTTACACCTGCAGGAATGTTTTAAATATTTAGGTTATAAAAAGGGGGATTTTCCTGAAAGCGAAAAGGCTTCTGTTCAAACATTGGCAATACCCGTATATCCTGATTTAACGATGAAACAGATGAATTATATTGTTTCTTCAATTAAGGGGTTTCTAAAATGACAAAAGAGGCAATAAATCTATCAGTAGTGATATTAACTAAAAACGAAGAGCAAAGGATTCAAGGCTGCCTTGAATCAATTAATGGCCTTGCAGATGAAATAATAGTGGTTGATGATGAAAGCACGGATAGGACAGTTGAGATTGTGAAGAAATATACAGATAGGATATTTATAAGGAAGATGCATATTGAGGGCGCTCACAGGAATTGGGCATATGGCCAGGCAAGGAATTTATGGGTCTTAAGTTTAGATGCGGATGAGAGGCTTACTTCGGAATTAAGAGAGGAGATTATTGGGGTTTTAAAAAATATTAATAAAGAAAACGGTTTTACTATTCCGCGCAGGAATTATATCGACGCTTATTGGGTTAGATACGGAGGCTGGTATCCGAGCCCGCAGTTAAGGCTTTTCCGAAAAGATAAGTTCCATTATGAAGAGGCTAGCGTGCATCCGCGTGTTTATATGGATAATCCCTGCGGGCACTTAAAAAGCGATTTAATCCATTATTCCTATAGAAATTTGGAAGATTTTTTTGCTAAATTAAATAACCAGACTACGCGCGAGGCCCAAAAGTGGTTTGATCAAAATAGGCCGATGCGTTTAGGCAGGTTTCTTTGGAGGGCGCTAGATAGATTCATAAGAACCTATTTTGTAAAAAAAGGTTATAAAGATGGTTTTATGGGTTTTGTAGTTGCCTTTTGCGCCAGCCTTTATCAGATTATTAGTTATTTAAAATACAGAGAATTAGTTATAAAAAAAGTAGAGAGCTTAAAAGGAGGAGAAAGGTGAGAATTTTAATTACCGGCGGCGCAGGCCTTGTAGGCAGCCATAGCGCTGAATTTTTTAGTAAAAATCCAAAAAATAAAGTGATTGTTTTGGATAATTTAATGCGTTCTAAAATCTTTGGGTATGATAAGGAATCCGTAGAATTTAATTGGAACTATCTTAAGAAATTTAAAAATATTGAAAGAATCAAGGGTGATGTGCGTAATGATAAAGATGTGGCAAGGGCAATCGGAAAAGGCGTGGATGTGGTAATTCATACTGCTGGCCAGCCAGGTGTTCCTTCAAGCGTACGCCTTCCAAAGGAGGATTTTAGTATTAATGCCTTAGGCACATTAAATGTTTTAGAAGCAGCGCGGAAAAAATCAAAGGATACAACGATTATTTATTGCTCTTCTAATAAGGTGTATGGCGAAAATGTAGATAAGATACCATTAAGAGAGATGGAAAAAAGATATGTTTACAATGGTGTAAAGGGCGTATCCGAAGAGATGTGTACGGATTTAACCGGGCATACCCCTTATGGGGTCTCTAAGCTTACAGGCGATTTATACGTTCAGGAATACAGTTACATATATAAAATGAAGACAGCTGTGTTTCGCATGTCTTGTACCTATGGCACGCGGCAGTTTGGGTTTGAAGACCAGGGCTGGGTTGCCTGGTTTATTATTGCTACGCTCTTTAATAAGCCAATTACAATTTATGGCAATGGCAAGCAGGTGCGCGATATGCTTTACGCGGATGATTTAATAGATGCGTTTAATCTTTTTATCAAGTCAGGCCTAAAAAGTGGGCTTTTTAATATCGGCGGTGGGCAAGAAAATACGATTTCTCTGCTTGAGTTTTTGGATAAATTAGAGGTTTTAGCCGGAAAGAGGCCGAAGGTAAAATTTGCCTCCTGGCGTCCGTCAGACCAGAAGGTTTATATTACAGATACATCAAAGTTAGAGAAGGCGCTTAACTGGAAGATCAAGACGAATGTTTTAGACGGTTTAGGGAAATTAACTGATTGGATAAAAGATAACAAAAACTTTTTTTAATCCTAAAGAAGGTTTTTTATTTTTTTAACGGCTTCTTTTCCACAGAGTTTTTCTACAATTGTTAATGCAAACTTAAAGGCGGCTTTAGGGCTGCTTCCTGTAATAATGTTTCCATCCACAACCACATTTTTTTCTTTATAGGTAGTATCTTTATTGAAATTTTTCTGCATTCCCGGATAGCAGGTTGCGGATTTATTTTTTAAGATTCCGCAAGGCGCAAGAACAAGCACTGGAGAAGCGCAGATTGCCGCAATTATTTTTTTCTCCTCATCCATTCTTTTAATAAGGGAGCTTACTTTTTCTGAAGCAGCGAGGCTTAAGGCAGCGTTTAAGCCGCCGGGAAAGATACATGCGTCAAATTTAAGTTTTTCTTTAAATTTAAGTTTTTTATCTCCTGTTAAAATTATTCCATGAGAGCCAGATATCCTTAAATTATCTAAACCTGCCACTGTTAAGTCTATACATGCCCTTCTTAAAATATCTATGATAGTTACAGCCTCTATTTCTTCAAAGCCTTGAGCAAGAATAATTATAGCTTTTTTAGGCATATAAATCTCCTAGGCATCTTTTCTTTTTATAAGATGCCTGATTTTTTCAATAACTTCTTTGATAGTGGTTTTAGGGGTGGATGCTCCGGCATGAATTCCTACATTTTTTGCATTTTTAAACCAGTCCTGCCTTATTTCCGTTTTAGAATTTATCCAGTAGCTTTTCTTATTTTTTGACTTGGATATTTCATAAAGCCTTTTGGTATTCGCGCTGTTTTTTGAGCCTATGATAAGCATTATATCATTTTCAAGGGGCATTTTTTTTATTTCTTCCTGTTTTATCCGGGTAGGTTTACATATGGTGTTAAAGAATTTTAAATCTGCAATATGCGTTTTAAGGATTTTTATTATTTCCAGCACTTTTCCTAATTCTTGGGTTGATTGCACTACGACGCAGGCTTTTTTAACAGCTGTAATTGTTTTTACAAGACTCTTCCGTGCCTTTGACAGGTCAGGATCAAACAAAATAGTTTTTGTTTGATGATTTTGATTGACTTGGCCGATTATTCCCTGCACTTCGTCATGTTTTTTGTCTCCGATGACAATGATTTGGTATCCTTTTTTATCCATATGCCGGACAATTCTGTGGATTTCTTTAACCATCGGACAGGTGGCATCAATAATTTTATAATCTAAGCCTCTGGCTTTTTTTATTATTGCAAGTCCTGCCCCGTGCGCCCGGATTAAGAGGGTTTTATTATTTGAGGGGACAAGTTTTTCAGAAATTTTTCGGCTATCGGCCTCAGGATTAAACAAAATTGCTTTTGACCTGCGAGTTTGTTTAATTTTCTTGATCCCTGCGTTTTCAATCTGCTTTACCACATCTTCATTATGAACGATATCTCCGAGCATATAAACTGTTTTACCTGAATTTGCAAGTTTAAAGGCGATATCCAGCGCTCTTTGGACGCCAAAACAAAATCCCGCGGATTTAGCCAAGTTTATTTTTATCGGAGAGCAGAGAGCAGGCACCTGGGTAATCATTTTTTTATGAGCAAAGTAGTTTAGCTAAATAAGTATTTAAAGGTACCTTATATTTTTCGCGCATCTTTGAGGTTTTGTTAATGATTTCTGCTTTTTTAATGAGGCGCGTGATTTCTTTCTTGGCGTAATTTAAGGCTCCTGAGGCAGTGACGATTTTACGAGTTTTTAGAAGGTCGGATAAAGCAATTCTTTTTTTTGAAAAAATTCTTTTTATCGTTACTTTATCTTTTTTAGATGAATGATTATAGGCATGCCAGATAAGGATAGTTTTTTTTGCTTCCTGTAAGTCTGTGAAGCAGGATTTTCCTGTTTTTAGTTGAGGGCTGAATAAACCTAAGAGATCATCTTTTATCTGAAATGCCCGTCCTAAGAGCATTCCATAGTGGTAAAGTTTATCTGCTTCCTTTTTTCTTGCTCCTGCTAAGGCTGCTCCGCAGCTAAGGGGAGAGGCAAAGGTATATGAAGCTGTCTTTAAATCGTATATTTTATAGATATTATCCTTAGTTATTTTATCTATATTTTTAATTCCATACAAGAGTTCAATGAATTCTCCGCATGCTGTATGGGCAATTGCTTTAATAAATTTTTTTAAAGCCTGTTCTTTTCGTCTCGCATTTTCTTTTATAGATAAAAAGGAGCTTATGCTTAAGGCACATACAATATCCCCGGTTACGATACTTAGGTCCTGGCCGCTGAATTTGATATCTTGATGATTCCTAAGAAATTTATTCAGCATTTCATGCATAGAGGGTTTTAAGCGCCTTGTGGCTGATTTATCTATGATATCGTCATGAATAAGCAGAAAATCATGCATTAACTCAAAAGAGACAGCGCTTTTGTATAATCCTGCTGCTGGTTTTTTACTAAAACCAAGATAACCGATAATAAAAAGAAGGGGCCGCAGTCTTTTGCCTTTTCTTAACACAAACTCATTTATATTTTTATAAAGAAGGCCTGAGATAGAGCTTAAAGAATAGAGTTTATCTATATCACTTAAGGATGACTTGATTTCCCGTTCTATTTTATCCAAAATTTTTAAAAACATATTATTTATACATTATTTAGTTAACATTGAAAAACAGGTTCTTTCGTAATTAACTTGAATCTTGAATAATAGTTGTCATTGTCC
>JASEHM010000072.1 GCA_030018895.1 Candidatus Omnitrophota bacterium | reverse complement strand
TAATATAATGAAAGAGACTATTCTTCCCAAAATCAACGCTGAGGTAAACACAGGCAAGAATTTTGCTACTCTGCGTCAGATTTACCACTCTGTTATCTTAGGCCTTTGGTTTAAGGAAAAGTTTAAGCAATCAGTATACCAGCATTACATAGATAAAGGTAAGATATCTGGCATTGACATAACAGACAAGGGAGCCAAAGATAAGATATATAACCTTTATGTTGAGGCATTTAAAAAAGGCATTTACAATTACATTAAGCCTGAAAAGGAACTTGCTTCAGGAAAAAGAATAAAGAGGCAGTATTTTTCAGGGGGGTGTAGTTTTATAGGCGGACTTAAAACTGGTGTTCCAACGACTAACAAGTTGCCCGAAAAATCTATAACAGGGTCAGCTATTAAAACGAGTATTAATCTAAATCCGGAGGGAGATGATGCTGGAATAGCGAGGTCGTCGATAAAAGAAGCAGAAAAAAGAAAAAGAATAAATGAGTTAAAAGAGAAAATAAGCGGGATTGAGAAAATTAACTTGTCCTTCAATAAATTAATAGAGAGGTATTCTTCAGAAATAGGAACAACATTTCTTTACAAGGACATTATACGGGATTTAGAGAAGAAGATTGCAAACAACCAGCAACAGATAGAAGAATACCGGCGGGAATTAAATTCCTTATCAGAAACTAAAGAAAAATCTGCCGGCTCGGCGATAAGTAAACCTGAAGATGTAAAAGTAAAGGAGTTAGAAAAGAAAATAGACGAGATTCAGGAAGCTAACGCGCACTTAAAAGTTTTAATAACGCGTTATTCTTCAAAAATAGGAGTACCATTTTCTTCCGAAAATGAGAAGAATGAAGCTATACAGGTTTTAGGGGAGAAGATTGAAGACAGCCAGAAACAGATAGAAGAATACCTGCAGGAAGTAGATTCCTTATTGAAAACTAAAGAAAAATCTGCCGGCTCTGCGATAAGTAAATCTGAAGATGTAAAAGTAAAGGAGTTAGAAAAGAAAATAGACGAGATTCAGGAAGCTAACGCGCACTTAAAAGTTTTAATAACGCGTTATTCTTCAAAAATAGGAGTACCATTTTCTTCCGAAAATGAGAGGAAGGGAGCTATACAGGCTTTAAGGGAGAAGATTGCAAACAACCAGGAACAGATAAAAAAATACCAGCAGGAATTAGATTTCTTAAAAGAGATTCTGAAGATAGCCAGTCAGATTTTACCGCAAATAAATGAAGAGATTACTAAATTAAGAGGTTTAACTCAAGAAGAAGCATTGGGCTGTTTTCCGGGAAATAAATTCGCCAAGATCGGCTTTGATCCGGAAAACCGTTTAGGCTGGACATTATCAGCGTTAAAAGAAATTTTAAAGAATCCGAAAATACTGGAGCAGACTTTTGAAGTCGCGGAAGATCTTTGCAGGAACTTTAAATACATCATTTTTAGCGGTATGGGTGGTTCAGGGTTAAGTATGCAGGTTGTTAAGACTACTTTTGATTCGGATGAAGGTCCGCGCATGTATAGCTTAAGGACTACAGATGCCGGAGTAATTAAAGAAATCATTGATGGTATTATTCATATTGAAGGCGAGGATATTAAGGCTGTTTTGGAAAAAATAGCCTTTGTTTCAACAACCAAAACATTTATTACTGCAGAAACTTTATCGCACCAGGAATATATGGAAAACCTTTTTACCAAGTATCATGTAACTCCGGTTAAAGGGCAATTTACGATTTATACGGATCCTACAAATGACCCAAAAAAACTTGAAAAATGGAAAGCTGCTATGGGAAAAGGTTACATTATCCGCCCTATCCAATTGAATGATAATACAGATGTTGGCGGAAGGTTTACTGCGCCAACAACTAATGTTTTCCTGCTTCCATTAGCAGTGCGCAAATCGCGCGAAGATGTTATAAAAATCTTAAACCGGGCTGTAGAGATGAACGATATCAATGACACTAAAGAAGATATTTTTGGCCTTTTAGGCATTTACCTTGATTATATGGACAGTAAATTAGGCAAGGATAAATTGACAGTTTATGTCCCGGATGAACTTCGTGATATACCTGGTTGGTTAGAACAGCTATGTGAGGAATCCACTGGTAAAGATGGTAAGGGCATTTCTATTATTTATGGCGAGCGTTTGAGCATGAAACAATTACGGGCCGCCAGTCAAAGCGACAGAGTTTTCTTGCGCATTAATATTGCTGAAAAGGAAACAAATAAAGAATTTATTGACCAAATTAGGGTTGCAGGACACCCAGTTTTTGATATTAATCTCAAAAGTATAAATGATATCGCTGGTTTGATGTTGGGCCTGGAACGGGCAATAAGCGTTTATAGTTATCAGCAGGATATTAATTTTGTTAATCAGCCTGGGGTTGAAGGGTATAAAAAGGGAGTACGAAAAGTGCTTGCAGAGCTTAGTAAAGGCGAAAAGGTAAGGGTTCCTGAAATGGCGTACGCTGTTTTCGGTTCATTAAAAATCTATTACGCGAAGTTTATAGAAGCGGGTATTGCTACCAAGGAGGAGATTGAGAAAGAAGTATCCGGGCTTGGCAAGGATATAAATAATGGACCGGCAGTTTACGCTACTTTAATAAACATAGCTTTGCGCAAGGCAAAAGAGAACCCTGAAAAATACGGCAAATTTGAAGTTGCGGAAATTGCCACTTACGGCAAAATGAATGAAGAGTTCCGGAAGGCTATGGAAGAGGCGCGGTTTCAAATTTTTACCGATGGTTTAAAAATGGCTTCAAAGTTAGGTGAGGGACCGGATAAAAACCATTCTTATCAGCAGATGGTTGCGCAAGGTAAAAACTACTATTTTTCTACGTACCTAAAGTCTTTGCAAACAGAGCAGTCGCAATATATGGAATACAATACTAATGTTAATGACGCGATTCCATTAGGTACGACAAATTCGCTCGCAGAAGTAGGGCGTAAAGTTGTGCTTATTACTATGGACAACACAATTTCTAATTCAGTAAACGATATTCGTAATTTCTTTGCGGAGGTCAGTGAATATGTTGATTATGCCGCTTCTGTCAGTTCGGCGCTCAGTTTAGAACAAAAAAAAGGTTATCTTTTACTTGCAGAGAATGAAATTAAAAAATATTTGAATGAGCAATTTAAGAACAATAAAATCATCAAAGACGTTTATGAGAAGGCTATTCAGAATACCTGTAATAATCTGAAAGCCTGGGCAACTGATAAGGATATCAAAAGATTATCTCCGAAAACACAGGATGCTATTTTTGAAGCTATTCGAAAATGGCGCTGGGAAGATATTGTTGAAGTATTCCGTCAAGATATAACCTTTGGTACAGCCGGAATTCGTGGTAAAGCAGCTTTAATTAAAGAGGAATTATATCAGTTAAAGGAAGAAGGGCCACAAGCTAAGATACTTAAAGGGCCTAATACCATAAATGATGTGGTATTGCTACGCTATACAACAGGAGTAGCAAAGTATGCCAAAGAAAACAATTTGCATAAAATAGCTATTGGTTATGATAGCCGTATTGCTGGTGAGCAATTTGCTGAGTTAATTGCTCAGTGTTTTATCGGTCAATCCAATCCTGGATACAAATTTATTATATATCTCTTTGACGAAGCAAGTCCTTTTCCCGAATTATCCTTCGGTCTTACAACAGAATCTGTGCGTGCAGATTTAGGTATACTTATCTCTGCTAGCCATAACCCTGCTGATTATAACGGATACAAAGTGACTGATGGTACCGGTTCGCAGTTACCTCAAAGGATGAAGGATAATGTAAAGAGGGTAATAGATGCCACGACCTTTGCTGACATTAAACTCAAATCTTTGGCAGAGGCAGAAGAAGGTCATCTTATTTGGCTTGGCGGAAAAGAACCTTTGGCAGGCAAAGATTATAAAGGCGTAGATTTAAATAAATACTTTATTGATATGCACACCCTGCATATTAAACAAGTAAAGAAGTTTATCTTGGATAAAAAGATCGTTGAGAGGCAAGCCGCTAATGTCAAAATCGGTTTCTCAGCATTTAATGGCGCAGGATATAAGGCTGTACCAAGATTATTGCAAGAGTTAGGATTTATTAACCGTAAATCTATATCTAAGCTTCAGCAATTAGATGGCCTGTTTCCGGTTTTTGGTTGGGGGGAACAGCCTGATCCAGGGGATCCAATTGCTGCTGATATTGCAGTAAGAGAATTTATCGCTGAATACGGTCAAAAAGCTTTTGATGAATTAGATATACTTATCGGCACTGACCCGGATGCTGACAGAATGGGTTTAATTGTAAAAGTTCCTGAAAACCAACAGCATCTGTTTGGCAAATATCGCCTTCTTTCTGCTAACGATACCTGGACATTACTTATCTGGTATCGCTTGATAAAAAAACAGGAATTAGGGCTTTTAAAAGATCCGGGAAAACATTATATTACCTTTAGCCATGTTACTACAGATGCTCTTGAGGCAACCGCAGGATTATTTGGCGTGCCTTCATTAGGCGAGATGCATGATAAGACTGACATAGAAGAAAAAGGCCACTATCTTAATGGTAAAAGGTCATGGGTTGGCTTTACCTATATTGCTGATTTTGCCAATAAGATGCGAGAAAAAGGCCTGGTTAATGAAGCGGGTGCTGAAGAATCAAATGGATTTAGTATATTGGGTGGCAGAATCAAAGGGGGAGAGGTTTTGGCAGATGATGCACACGTGAATGATAAAGACGGCACCCTTGCCGCACTCTTATTAGCTGAGGTTGCTTGTTACGCTAAAGAGAATAACACTACTATCTTTGAATTGTTGGATAACATTTATTTGCGAACTGGCCATTATGCAACTGCTAATAAACCATTACCTCGAGTAGGCTCGTTTGAAGGTGCTGAGGGAGTTACCGAAAAAATAAATCTGTTGAAGAAAGCTCAAGAGTGGCTAAGGGAGGCTAATGGAAAAGCCGGTACAGACACTCCATTTGTTTTGGGAGGCTTGAAGGTAACTGGCGCAATAGAATTTAAGTCTGGCCGCTATGATGCGCAGCATTATCCTGGATTTCCGGATGAAGGTATCAGGTTCTTCTTTGAAGATAACACATTAAGAACAGGTGAGCTATTCTACAACAGTAAGAATTTTATCACAATCAGGCCATCAGGAACCTCCCAGGCTATAAGATTTTACACACAGAGATATTCAAAAGTGTCGAAAGATGCGATAGATGAACAGAAATTTCAAAATTATTTCTTAGCTGAAAAATTGGCTCTTGAGGTACAGAAAGAATTATTGATGGCAACGAATATCACAAAGTATGTGGATAATGTTGAAATACAATTGAACAATCTAAATAAAGTTACCATTGCCTCCAGCGCTTTTGCTTCTGTTAGTTCGGCGGCGAAATTATCTGATGATAACCAATCGCGCCGCGGCGGTATTGATTTAACTAAGACAGGTGTCCGAGCTGCTCCCAGTTCATCGTCGATAACTGCGCAGTTTGCTGAAATTGCCAGAAGGCTGATAGCTTCTTCAGGGATTACCTTTCAGATTATCCGGATGCAGGCGCTGCCGAATTTACAGGGTTTTATTGATGGACATAGGAATAAAGGAGTAGTTAATCCAGTGCAGGAAAAAGGGTTGATTGTAAGATAAGAAAAGTTGTGATGCAGTGGTATTATAAGGGACGGCCTTAAACTAAGGGCTGTCCCTTTTTAGTGAATATGGTATAAGTTTTTGGAGGAAATGGAAATGGATTTTTTGGGTCATTCGTTAATAACGGTTCTTTCGTATTTAACCGTTCAGTTCAAGTTGCTAATGCACAAAAGCATTAGTTTACCCGTTCAGTTCAAGTTGCTAATGCACAAAAGCATTAGTTTATAGTAAACGGTT
>JASEHM010000071.1 GCA_030018895.1 Candidatus Omnitrophota bacterium | reverse complement strand
CCCGGGACCTTAATGATAACGGCTATCGCACCAAAGGATATACTTCGCGAAGAGGTAAATTCCGCACCCCTGAGAAATTCGGCCGCTCATCCATAAAGCAACTGCTGGTCAACTGCGCTTATATCGGGCTGAAAGAGATAAACAAAAAGAGGAAACTACAGGATCAGGCCAAGCTCACGGAAAAAGAACGCTACAGGATCGTCAAGGCTGTATGGGAGCCAGTGATAGATGAAGAGACCTTCTATAATGTCCAGAAGCTCATCAAACAAAACACCAAAACCAAGCATAATGGCACAAAGATAATAAAACACGCTTATATTCTTAATGACGGGCTTTTGTGGTGTGGTAAATGCAACGCTCAAATGGAAGGGACCTGTGGAACCGGAAAACGAGGCAATAAATATTTCTATTACCTCTGCAAAAACAAAGACTGCAGGTTTAAGCTCCCGGCTGATGAGATAGAACGCGTCATCATCGAGCACATTAAATACCTATCATCGGACTCCGGACTTATGGAAAAACTTATAGCCCATACCAATGAGAAGCTAATAAAAGAACTCCCACAGCTTAAACACAGAAAAACCCATCTTCAAAAAGAATTAGCCGAAGTCAAAGCCTTTGCCGATGGGATAATGAATAAATGGACTGCCATGGCCACGGATGAGAGCAGCATCTTCTTAAATGAGAAACTGAATGAGCTTGGCCAGCGCAGGAAAGAAATCGAAACCGGTATTGCCTCGCTTGAGACCATGATCAAAGAAATCGAGCGGGAATCGATCAATAAAGAGCTTATAATGCTAGCTCTTAACCGCTTTACAGACCTTTTCGACAAAATAAAGCCTTACCGCCAGAAGGATATGATGCGGCTTGTCCTGCACAAAGCTATCTTGAGCCCCACCAAAATACAAATAGCCCTGTATGGCAGACAACCCGACACAGGGCTACTTGAACTATGTAAAACTGACAACGAAGAAATCCGCTGTCAGACGTCTAACTGGCTCCCCCGCGAGGACTCGAACCTCGGACCTGGTGGTTACACTTAACCCGAAATTACTTTCGGAAGTGGACTATATCTTTGCCATAGCTTTTAGCCTTAGGCAGCGGGTATATAGTCTCTGCACATTTATCCGCCAAGTTTCGCGGCGGAACTTAGCTCAGGATTACCCAGCACTAATTTGCTGAATTAAAGTGTTAATCAAATTAGTGCTGGGCTTCCCTGAATTAGCCCGCTGTTTCAATCCTGATTTCTCAAGAAAGCTGCGCTTGAGCACAGCCACTCGCTCTACCAACTGAGCTACGGGGGAATTATTATTGTTGATATTTTAACCCAAGATTGCTTTTAAATCAAGAATTAAATTAAGCCTGTTTTTCTATCTCTACAATCTTTTCCTAAAATCTGCGTAAATATGTTACTGCTTGGTTTTTTTAGTAATAACTAAATAATCTGCTCCTTTAAACTCTTAATCTTTTTATTAGCCTCTAAAATTAGCTCCTCAATCTCCTTCATGCGCCGGCCGTATGCTTTAGCTGTCTCTTCATCGCGATAAATATGGGGATTAGAAAGCGCGCGCACCTTAGCGCAGCTCTCTAAACGGAGATTTTCTTTTTCCTTTCCTAACTTTTTTATAGCTTCATGCAAAGAAAAATTACTGGCTTTACGCTTAGCCTCTTCTTCTTTCTTAAACCGCTCCTTTTCTTTAACCAGCTTCTCTTCTTCTTTTGCCCTTTCTTTGGCAACGGATATTTCTAACCTTTTAGCCTTATCAGCCGGCACAAAAGCATCTGCCTCTCTTTTGTCCTTCTTTTCTAAATAGTAGTCAAAACTATCAGGAAACTTTCTTATCAAGCCTCTATCAACCTCAAAAACCATATTTGCTATAGAACGGACAAAATAAATATCATGGCTGATAAAAACAAGCGTGCCTTCATAATCTGTCAATGCCTTAACTAAAGCATCCACAGCATCTACATCTAAATGCGTAGTAGGCTCATCTAAGAGGAGAAAATTCGGCGGTGAAATTAAAAGTTTAGCCAAAATAAGCCGGCTTTTCTCGCCTCCGGAAAGCACAGAAACCTTTTTATCAGAATCATCCCCAGTAAAAAGAAATGCCCCTAAAATAGTGCGTATAGCCTCCTCAGACATATACCCGCTCACCACAGAATACGCCTCCTGCAAAACAGTATTCTCAGGGCTAAGCACATCCATACGCGTCTGAGAAAAA
Organism: Candidatus Omnitrophota bacterium; assembly: GCA_030018895.1. Lineage (GTDB taxonomy): Bacteria > Omnitrophota > Gorgyraeia > Gygaellales > Profunditerraquicolaceae > CAKKQB01. Next base: position 3,663 of record JASEHM010000071.1, on the reverse strand, counting down.
TAACCTACATCCACATTATGACCGACAATACGCTCTCCGCTGTCAATATCAATTACCCCTGCTAAAATTTTTAAAAGCGTAGATTTGCCGGCTCCGTTCTCGCCTGCCAAAACCGCTTTCTCGCCCTGTAAAACCTCAAAATCCAAGTCTTTATACACAGAAATATCGCCGTAAGATTTGGATATCTTCTCAAGCGTCATTGTCTTATAACCGCTTTTTCTAACAGCAGGAAAATGGAAACTTTTTATGCTCTCACGGGGATCTGGAGGCAAAACAATTTCCTCCTCCTCTAACCTCTCCAAAACCCTGCGTTTAGCGCGCACTGAAGCGGCTTTATTCGGCTGGGCATGGAAACGATCGCAAAATCTCTGCAGCTGCTGACGCTTTTTCTCCTGCTCCTTAAATTGCTTCTTGAGAAAAATGTATTTCTCCTCTTTTATCCTCTCATAATGTTGGTAATTACCCTGCACTTTAAAAATTGAACCGTTCTCAAGAATTAAGGTGTAGTTTGTTACTTCATTCAAAAAGGCCTTATCATGAGAAATCATAATAAATGTTCCCTCAAAACCAGCCAGATAATCTTTAAGCCATAAAGCGGCATTCAGGTCTAAGTAATTTGTCGGCTCATCCAATAATAAAATATCATATTGATACGTTAGGAGTTTGGCTAATAAAACACGCATCTGCCAGCCGCCGCTCATTTCGGATATAGGCCGGTTAAAATCCCTTTCCTTAAAACCAAATCCCATCAAAATCTTTTTAGCCTTATGTTCCAATTCAAAATATCCCAGTGTCTCTAAATTATGCAAAACCTCTCCATAGCGATTTGAGCCAGCCTCATTTCTTTCTTCAAGCGCGTCTTTTTCTTTTTTTAAGCGCATGATCCTCTCATCGCCTTCAGTTAATTCAGATAAAACCGAGACTTCAGATTTTCCTAACAGCCTCGTTTCCTCGGGCGTTAAGATCTCGCCCAACGCTTTAGTATCCGGCCGAGAAAAAGTTGTTTCTTGCGGAAGATATCCTATATGAATATTTTTACGAACTATTACATCCCCTGCTGAAGGCTCTATCTCCTGAAGTATCAAGGAAAAAAGCGTGGTTTTACCAGAGCCATTTGGCCCGATTAAACCTATTTTTTCTCCCTGATTTATACTTAAAGAGATATTCTCAAAAAGGGTTTTCTTGCCGTAATTTTTAGATAAATTAGTAATAGCTATCATAACAGTTAAATCGGCCGGCGGGATTCAAGGGCCTTAGATAAGGTTGTGGCATCCGCGTATTCTAAATTAGAACCCATAGGGATACCTATACCTAAACGCATCAACTTTATGCCTTTAGGCTTAAGCAATTCGGTAAGATATAAAGCAGTAATTTCTCCTTCTGTATCAGCGTCAGTAGCAATAATTACTTCCTGTATATTATCCTGTTTTATCCTCTGAAGCAGGCTGTCAATCTTTAAATCAGCCGGGCCCCTGCCCTCTAAAGGAGCAATAGAGCCTAACAAAACGTGATAAACGCCCTTAAAATAAGCTGCTTTTTCTATTGCCAGAACATCGCTGGGGTTTTCTACAACACAAACCATATCCTTGTGCCGGCGGCTATCAAGGCATATCTTACAGGTCTCTTCTTCGCTAAGATTATTGCAAATTTTACAAAATCTGACTGCTTCTTTTACTTTCTTAATCGCTTCAGATAAAATATTTATTTCACTTCTATCCGCGCCAAGGATATAATTGACAATACGTTCAGCGCTCCTCCTGCCAATACCAGGAAGTTTTGTTAAGCTATTTATAAGCCTCTCTATTGAATCAGTATAATACAGCATAGCTCTTAATCCCCGTTAACCATTCTGCCGCCAAACATATCCAAGGCGGATTTAACAGCAGGGTGATTATGATTATCCTCTTTCTGCTTAATTTCCTGCGAAAGAATAAAATTTACTCTTAATCTCGCATTAAGCAAGTCAAATATGCCCTTTTCAATAATTAAACGGTTATTATTATCTTCCAGCGCCTCTTTATGAAGGGAATAATTTTTAGGAAAGGCTACAACCAACGTATTTTTCTCTAACTTCATAGGCTGGCCTTCATTTAAATACGTAGAAACAGAAATCTTTATCTTGCTCAGATTATTAATTATATCCTGCCAGTTGTCTTTTATGTTATCCAAAGAAACTGTCTGCGCAGGTTGAATAGGCTCTAAGCTATCAGCTGACGTAGTCTCTCTATCCGCAGCTCTAGCGCCAGGAGAATGAACTTGAGAACAATGAGACGAGCTTTCGGTTTTATTAAAAGACGAATCCTCTGTACCTTGAGAAATAACTTTTTCTTTAGCTGGTTCATTGTCTAACTCTGGCTTGTTGGTTAACTTCTCAGCCTCTGAACCTGTTAACCCAATAACCTGCTTGACTGCTAATTCCTTATTTAATGGGGTATATTCTTGAGTTTCTGGTAACAGAGCAGTTCCTTTTTTAGCATGCGTTAATCTGATTAAACTTATCTCTAAGGGGATACGTAAAGAGCCTAATCTTTTTGAGGCCTCCTGCGTATTTACCAAAATATTAAAGGTATTAAATATCTCTTCCATACTAAAGGCCTGGCTCTGTTTTAAAAGCCTTAAACAAACCTCTTCAGGCAGGTCTATCAGCTTTACATCTGCCTTAGTTACTTTAGCAATCATCAAATTACGAAAATGCTCAATCAAATTTAATAAAAATACATCTGTATCTTTTCCTTTATCAATAATATTATTCAAGGACTCTAAAACAGCTGCTGCGTCCTTTTGAATTATTTTATCCGTTATCTCAAATAATGCTTCCTGTTCCACAATACCCAGCAAAGAAATAACCTCAGATAAGGAAATTTTACCCTTAGAAAAAGAGGCTAACTGATCCAGGACCGATTCTGCATCCCTTAATGAGCCGTCACTGGATCTTGCGATACTAAGCAGCACATCTTTATCTACGCTAATTTTTTCTTGCCAGGCAATACGCTCAAGCTGTCTAATAAGCTCTATTAAGGAAATCCGCCGAAAATCCAGGCGCTGGCAGCGGGATAAAATCGTTGGCATTATTTTATGCGGATGAGTAGTAGCAAAGATAAACTTTACATGCGGCGGCGGTTCCTCTAATGTTTTAAGCAAGGCATTAAAACCATCAGGTGTAATTTGATGTACCTCATCAATTATATAAATCTTAAACTTCCCTTGCGTGGGTGCGAATTTTACATTTTCGCGTAATGCCCGTATCTCATCTATGCCGCGGTTAGAGGCGCCGTCTATCTCAATGACATCAAATGATGTGCCTTTTGATATCTCAATACAAGAGGCGCACTTTTGGCAGGGTTTTAAGGTAGGGCCATCTTTACAATTAAGCGCCTTAGCCAGAATCCTGGCAGTAGAAGTTTTGCCTACTCCTCGCGGCCCAGCAAATAAATAGGCATGGCCAAGCCTATCTTCTTCTAAAGCGCTTTTTAAGGCCTTTATAATATCTTCCTGGCCAACCACTTCATCAAAATCCCGCGGCCGCCATTTAAGGGCAAAAACAGTATAGGACATAATACTAATTATACCAAAATTATCTTAAAAGAAAAACAATTCTTTATTTCTGACAAGAATTCCGCAATAAGTCCTTTTTTGAACGAAGAACTACCGTTAAGATAAATA
>JASEHM010000070.1 GCA_030018895.1 Candidatus Omnitrophota bacterium | reverse complement strand
GAATGACGAAAAACACGAATTGCGACACAGTCTGAATGACGAAAAACACGAATTGTTGCACAGTCTGAATGACATACGTTTTACCATTGCGACACAGTCTGAATGATTGAGGGCGAGGCTGCAAACTAATACAAGCGCAATGACATGGCCAATGACAAATTACTTAAGGCGTTTGTATTTAAATAATGAGAATTAAGCCTACTTTAGAAAATTACATTTTTATATTGCCTGCTGTTTTAATCTTTTCTATATTCTATATTATTCCCTTTATCTGGGTTTTTCAGTTAGGGTTTTATGAGTGGGATGGGATATTGCCTACTAAGGTTTTTGTGGGTTTAGGTAATTTTAAGGATATAATTTTTAATGACCCTCATTGGTGGCGCTCTCTGCATAATGCCGGATATATAACTCTTATTGCCCTTACTTTTCAGAATGCGATTGCATTTTTATTAGCCTGGGCTTGTGACCGTGAAATACGGCTTAAGAACTTTTACCGCCTGATTTTTTTTATTCCGCCTATTTTATCAGAATTAGTCGTAGGCATGGTTTGGGGTTTTATTATCAGGGATAATCCGCAAGGTGCAGGCCTGGCTAATCGTTTTCTTCTTGCATTAGGGTTTCCTGAACTTGTGCGCAGCTGGCTTTCTGATAAAAATACGGTTTTAACAACCGTGGCGTTAATTCATTCCTGGAAAGGTTTTGGCTGGGGTTTTTTGATATTTTTAGCGGGCCTGCAGACCATCCCGCGCGAATTGTATGAGGCCGCAAGAGTAGACGGCGCAAATGCCTGGCAGTCATTTAGAAAGGTAACTATTCCGCTTATGGTGCCGGTAATGATTTTGGTAGCTATTCTGACAGTATTAGGCGCTATGCAGGCATTTGTCTTGATTATCGGTTTGGTAGGAGGGGAGTTTGCCGGATATGCCTCAGTTCCTGTATTAAGAATACTGGCTTCAATGCGCTATTCTTCAATGTTCGGCTATGCCTGCGCCCAGGGAATTACTTTTGGGTTTATTTTGATAATTATTTCATTTATACAATATAGGTTTTCTAAAAGAGCGCGGCAGGTTTAGGAATCAAGGGGACGGTTCTTTTTTTCTGCTATTTAGAAAAATAAAGGGCAGAAAAATAGAACCGTCCTCCTGATTGTTTTAAAGTACGGAATCATTGCTGTCCAAATTAGCTGCTAGAGTGTCATTCCCGCAATCTTTAAGCGGGAATCTACGACGAGAAAAAATCTGGATACCCGCTTTCGCGGGTATGACAAATTTGATATTTTAAAATACATTTCGCGTCGATAAGTAACATCTAATTTGGACATGAGTGGTACGGAATCTAAATGAAATCAACTATTTATTATAAGACAAAGAAAGTAACCTTAAATTTATTAATTCACCTCTTTTTAATTTCAGTTGCTGTTTCTTGCCTCTTTCCTCTGATTTGGATGGTTCTTGCAAGCCTCAAGACGCAGGAGATGATATTTAAGGGAGGAGTTGTCCCTAAAACATTTCATTTTGAAAATTATTATCTGGCCTGGGTAAAGGGCGGTTTTGGCAGGTATTTTTTAAACAGCATATTTTATACAGTTTCTGTAGTAGCAGGAATAGTTATTGTTTCGTCTTTGGCAGCTTACGCGTTTTCCCGGTTTCGTTTTTGGGGGAGAAACTTGTTTTTTATTATGTTTTTGGCAGCAATGATGATACCTATACCCGGAAGTTTTGTGGCTCTTTATGTTCTGTTGAATAAACTGCATTTAAGAAACACGCCTATCGGTTATATCTTATGCATGATTAATGTGGGCCTTTCAACCAGTATATTTCTTTTAAAGACATTTTTTGATAAGATGCCTACGGAATTAGAGGATGCTGCCCGAATTGATGGTTGTTCAAAGTTTGGGATGTGGTGGCATGTGGCCTTGCCTTTGTCAAAACCGGTTTTAGCCGTAGTAGTGGTATTTAACGCTTTGAATGTCTGGAATGAATATATTTTGGCCTTGATTATTTTTGATTCCAAGCAGTTTATGCCATTACAGGTTGCCCTGCAGACATTTCAAGGGGAGTTTGTTACGAACTATCCCCTTCTTATGGCAGGTCTGACCTTAACTGCCTTACCTATAATTATAGTGTATCTATTTATGCAAAAGTATATTATCAAGGGTGTAATGCAGGGAGCGATAGTGGGCTAATTGAAAGATAGCGTTAAATTCAAATGACAAAGTCTAAAATTCAAAATAAATCTAAAGCACAAATACCAAATAACAAAAATTTTGTTTTAGTATTTGTTATTTTGATTTTAAATTTATTTTGTCATTTGTGTTTTAGTATTTGTCATTTGTCTGCTCAGCAAGACAATCCTTCTTCCGGTGAGCTTATCACTAAGGCCTGGCAGGCGCATGGAAAGCGCGATATTGAGGCAACTTTTAAATATACCCAAGAGTGCATTGATTTATACAGAGAGACAGCAGATAAACAACAGGCCTCTTTAAACAGCCTTCCTAAAACCAAAGATGAGATTGAGGCTGTACAGATATTGAATGATGCGGCCACAGCCTATTTTATTCAGGCAGAATCTTATATGCGCCAGGAAAAATTAGATGAGGCAAAAAAGTTATTCCAGCTTATCATTGATAAATACCCTTATGCCCATGCCTGGGATCCCCGCGGATGGTTTTGGCAAATAGCCCAGGCATCTCAACAAAGTATAACAAAGCTTGAGACAGGCTCTATTGAAATAGACCAGGCTCCAAAGGTGAGCCAGCTTACCTCAAAGATAGTTCTCTATGATCCCGGAAGAGAGGATGTGGTAGATTATCCCCAGTATGGTAAATTTAAAAATATTGGGACAAAAGAATACAAATATGTTGTTAGCGATCAAGAGGGCCTGATTCAGGCAGTAGGCGAAGGGATTTATCCCAGCACTATTTCCCTGAGGTGGGATCCTGAATTTAAGAAGGCAAAAGAAGAGGGGAGACTTTCTGGCTCACATTGGGATTTTTTACAGTCCCCGGATTTAGAGGCGGCGTTTTTAAAATGGACGCTTGCGCCTGAGCCGCAAGGCGTAAAGTTGTTTTACACAGCGTTGATGCTGGAAAAATCCGGATTGATAAAACATGCGATAAAATGCTACTACGCTATTGTAGTACATTTTCCTGGTAGTTACGGCTGGACTTATTGGCATACGCCCTGGTATGTGGGACAGGCTGCAATTTCTAAGATAAATTTTCTTCTGCGGCGCAACCCTAATTTAGGTTATAAATTAGTTGATGCCCATATTAAGATACAAAACGGATATGATAATGATGTTTCCAATGACATAGTGATTACAAACCCCGGAAGATTTCTTAAGGTGAATATTTTAGAAAAATTAAAACCTAAAATTGATAAGAATTTATTAAGCATAAAAAGGAGATTAGGTAAAGGAAAGGTTAATCTTATCCAATATGAAACCGGTGATTGGGAATTGCTTGTGGATAAAAAACCTTATATAATCCGCGGCGTAACTTATTCGCCTACAAAGGTAGGCCAATCCCCGGATGAAGGCACTTTAGGAAATTGGATGGAAGAGGATTTTAATAGTAATGGCAAGGCTGACGGCCCTTATGATAGTTTTGTGGATAAAAATAGGAATAATATTCAGGATAAAGATGAACCGGCAGTAGGGGATTTTGCGTTGATGAAAGAGATGGGCGTAAATACTATAAGGCTTTACCATCATCCGCAAAAACCAAATAAAGAACTTTTATCCGGGCTTTATAATAAGTACGGTATCAGGGTGATTATGGGTGATTTTTTGGGTAAATATGCTTTAGGCTCAGGCGCGGCTTGGAATCCCGGCACGGATTATAATAATGAAGAACAGAAAAAAAATATGATGAAATCTGTAACAGATATGGTTTTAGAATTTAAGGATGAGCCCTTTATTCTTTTCTGGCTCTTAGGCAATGAAAATGTTTATGGTTATGGCTGTAATGCGGATAAAGATCCGGATGCTTTCTTTAAGTTTGCTAATGAGGCAGCAAAACATATTAAATCTATTGACCCAGAGCATCCAGTAGCTATCTGCAGCGGCGATATTTTATTTTTAGATAAATTTGCTCATGATGCCCCGGATATAGATATCTTTGGCACTAATGCTTATCGGGGTGAATATGGTTTTGGTCAGATATATAATCAAGTAAGGGAGGAGGTGGATAAGCCTGTGTTTATCACAGAGTATGGCTGTCCTGCTTATAGCGATGGAAAGGATAGGGATGAGGTTGAGTATTTACAGTCTGAGTATCATCGCGCTGCATGGGAAGATATCTTTAGAAATTCGGCATTTGGCGCAGGAGAAGGTAATTCCTTAGGCGGGGTTGTTTTTGAGTGGATTGATGAGTGGTGGAAGGCATACGAGCCTTTAATACATGATACTAAAGGTTTATGGACTGGGCCGTTTCCTGACGGTTTTATGCATGAAGAGTGGCTAGGTGTCTGCGGTCAGGGAGATGGAAAGATGAGCCCTTTTTTAAGACAATTAAGGAAGTCGTATTATCAGTATAAGAAAATGTGGAGATAATTTGTCGTGTGTCGTGCCTCGTGCGTAACAATTTTAACGTAATATGCATGAGGCAATACGCGCGACGAAAAATGGAGGTGCAGCAATGAAGAGGGTTTTGGGAGTATTGGCAGTATTAGTTTTGGCATTACCTTTTTGCGTAAAGGCGCAGGAAGTAATAGAAATTGAGGAAACTGAGGAAGTGATAGAAACTATTGAAGTGCCTAAGGAATTTTTGGTTTATGCAGACAGAAACAGCCGGCAAAACCATTATGTTCCTTCTGGCTGGATGGGTGATTACGGCGATGTTAAAATGAATGACCAGTTTGCAGATAGCCCTTATTCAGGGAGTACTTGTATTGAGTTCATTTATAGCGCTAAAAGGTCTCAAGATAAGGGATGGGCAGGTGTTTATTGGCAGAATCCAGCTAATAATTGGGGAGGTAAAAAAGGCGGCTATGATTTAACAGGAATGACTAAGTTGACTTTTTGGGCAAAAGGCGGCAGAGGCGGGGAAATAATACAAAAATTTAAGGTTGGTGGAATCGGTATTGAGCCAAAGAATACATATCCGGATTCAGTAGATGTGCAAACAGAGCCAATTGAACTTACTGATACCTGGAAGCAATATACCGTTAATCTTGCGGGGAAAGATTTATCTTATATTAGCGGCGGTTTTGCATGGGTTACTAATGCGAACTTGAATCCTCAAGGAGCCCAGTTTTATATTGACGATATAAAATTTGAGGTTGATCCGAGTATAAAACCGGAAAGCAAAAAACAGAGAAGTATGCCTTTCTATGTTTACGCTGACCGTTCTTCTGTAAATCATTTTATTGCTTCCGGCTGGATGGGTGATTATAGTGATTTGAAATTTGACGGTGCATCAAAGGATGACCCATACTTAGGGGATACCTGTATTAAGATAATTTATAATAATAACTCCTCTCAAGGAAGCCGTTGGGCAGGGATGTATTGGCAGGAGCCGGCTAATAACTGGGGAAATATAGATGCTGGTTATGATTTGTCCAAGGCTGCTAAATTAACCTTTTTTGCCCGCGGAGAAAAAGGCGGGGAGCGTATTGAAGAGTTTAAGGTTGGCGGGATAATGGGAGAGTATTGTGATTCTGATTCAAGCAATATTGGCCCGGTTATTCTTAATAAAGAGTGGACCCAATATTCCATTGATTTAAAGGGTAAGGATATGTCCTATATTATCGGTGGCTTTTGCTGGGCAGCTAATCTTGATAATAACCCTCAAGGGGTGGTGTTTTATTTAGATGAGATTAGGTATGAGTAAATGCGAATAAAGCTCCTCTGCTCATACAGACTGTGTCATAATGACAAAAACACCGTCATTGCGAGGGCCGAAGGCCCGAAG
>JASEHM010000006.1 GCA_030018895.1 Candidatus Omnitrophota bacterium | reverse complement strand
AACCCTTAAAGATAACGGAGATTATATAATCCTGGAAGATATTCACAATGATAACGAAAGAACCCTACTTCTTATTAAAGATTCATCAGCATTGCGGACTTTTAAACCCAAGAGTATTACCTTAAATACGAAAGAACCGTTATTTGCAAACGGCTTTCAGCCTGCAATTTACGCCGCTATGCTTGCCGTAAATTGCCTAGTCATTAAAAAACCCGAAGATGATGGCCTTCGGGTTTCTAAAAAGATATACCATTGGTAATTATTGAGCTTTGCACAACTAATGGTATAAAATTCAGAGAGATAAAGCAAAATACCGACTTCCACAGTCTCATTAGTAAAGAAAACGTCGGTATGATAGAATCTTCTTTTATCTAGACTTTTACTATTGGCTCAAGAATTACACTTGATCTGTCCTTGGCAAAATATTTATTCTTCTTCGCCGAATACCCTGTGACTTGCCACAGGGATGAAGGCGAAAGAAGAACTTCTGCGAAGCTCAAACGCGAAAGCATTTTGAGCGAAGCAGAGTTGGGTATTCGGCTTCGAAGCAATTTCGCTTTTGATTTTACGATACCCTGTAGCTCGCTACAAGGAGCTTCATTTTACTCTGGACTCGTAGGCTTTTACCTTATTAAATATAGGCCGCTTCTGGCGGTTTATATCTAGGTTTACTACCAGTTGGGAATTACGCCCTCTCCCGAAGATTATTTATAATACACCAAAAGTATTCTCTTGTCAATATATTTAAAAATAATATAATATATTTATGCATAGTATTGTCAGCCAAGTACATAAACTTCTCATAAAAAAGCAAAAAACCATCGCAACAGCTGAATCCTGCACAGGAGGGCTCTTAAGCGCCTTTCTTACCCAGCTCTCCGGCAGCTCTAAATATTTTATCCTAGGGATAGTAGCGTACAGCAATAAGGCTAAACAAGACATCTTAAAAATACCATCAAATCTCATTGCAAAAAAAGGCGCTGTTTCAAAAGAAACAGCCGGGCTTATGGCCCGCTCCATAAGAAAAATAGCCTCAAGTAATTTCGGAATAGGAATAACCGGCATTGCAGGCCCAAGCGCTGGCACCCCAAAAAAGCCCGTTGGCACTATATTTATAGCTATAGACAGCAAAGATAAAAAAATATTGAAAAAGTTCCATTTTAAAGGAAAAAGGGCTGCAATTAGAAAACAAGCAGCATTAAAAGCACTGAACCTATTATTGACGATTGTAAAATAACGATGCGTACCTTTATTGCCATTGAATTACCAAAAGAAGTTAGAGATACCCTTAGTCAGCTGCAAGAAGAATTAAAAAAAACTAAGGCAGATGTAAAATGGGTTAGTCCTGAAAATATCCACCTGACTTTAAAGTTTCTAGGTGAAAGGAATGAGAAAAAAATAAATCAAATTGCGCAAATCTTAGAAGAAATCGCCAAAGATAAAATTTCTTTTACAACCAGTATCTCCAATATAGGCGCTTTCCCGAAAATTGACTTCCCTCGTGTTCTCTGGGTTGGTATTGATAAAGGGGATAAAGAAATTAAAGAAATAGTTAAGGAATTAGAGGAAAAAATTGCCAGATTAGGCATCCCTAAGGAAGATAAACCTTTTTCTTCTCACATAACCTTAGGCAGGACAAGATCAACTCTTAACCGGCAGGAATTAGTTCAAGGATTAAATACCCTATCAGAAAATTTCCCAAAAGAGACTAGCCTTGAATTTTCAATAACAAAACTCACGTTCTTTAAAAGCACCCTCACCCCAGGCGGCCCTATCTATGAAACTTTAAAAGAGATAATTCTAAAGACTATTTGAATAACAATATTTGTGTATAAGCCGGCGATAATATCATCGCTCATTATGCCAAGGCTGCCTTTTAACTTTTGGAATTTACTGGCAGGATAGGGTTTTAGGGTATCAAACAGCCTAAAAACAAAAAACGCGGTAATAAATACAGCTGTATTATAAAAAGGCAGAAACAAAAGGCTTATAAACATACCGCAAACCTCATCACACACCACAAAACGAGGATCTTTAATATTATACAGCCTCTCTATCTTTCCGCAGGATAGAAAACCTAAAATCAACAAAACAATAGTAACGAGCACAGAAAGCCCTGAGCTGTCTTTGATAAAACAAAACAAGATGAGCCCTGCTAAGCTGCCAAATGTTCCGGGGATAAGCGGCAAGTATCCGATATAAAAAAAAGTGCTGATGATTTGAACAATATTTTTAGATAATCTCATATTTTTAAGAGTAACAAGTAGAGAGAGAAGGTTAAAATCTGGCGATTATCTTACGGTTCTCCCAGAGATATGACAGGCCTGAGTAAATGGTAAGCCCTAGAATGAAAAGCATTAGAATGTATATATTCTGGCGGAATAGCTTTTCCCAATTCGGATTCCAGGTAAAATACCTCAACATCACTTCTTTCGCTACAATAAAAACCAGTATAGAAAAAATAGTTACCATCTGCGATAAGGTTTTGTGTTTTCCTGAGGCAGTAGCGGATAAAACCTTCCCTTTGTTAAGCGCAAACAACCTTAATGAAGTAATTAATATCTCCCGGGAAACAATAATAACAAACATCCATGCCTCAATCAACTGCATCTGGACAAAAGCGGCAAATGCCGCCAGCACCAAAATCTTATCAGCAATAGGGTCCATAAGCCTGCCAAAATCAGTAACCATATTCTTTTTATTTGCGATAAAACCATCAAGAAAATCTGTTAAAGCAGCAAGCATAAAAACAACAAGCCCCAAAACCTTTGGGGCCAACCCGCGGCAAAACAAAAAAAACATAAACACAAAAGTAAGTATAACCCGTGATATTGTAAGTTTATTAGCGATATTCATCTTCTTGCACCTCTCCCACCAAATCATATTCTAATGTATCTGTAATTTTTACCTTCAGGAAATCACCTGCATTAAGCGGTTTTCTTGATACGTTCGACGGCGCCAAACCTCGGTCTGAAGGCTGACCTTTAAGAGCGCCGCTCAGTATCAACCCTGAGCACCCCACCCCGCCTATGGCGGGGAGGTGCGCCGAATGGGTTGATTTTACATAAACAGTGCCGTCTACTTCAGGGGCATCAAAAAAACTGCGGCAAAGATAGTAATCATCTTTTTTCTCATCAACAAGGACAAGAAGCTCTTTCTTTAAAAATCTTTTATTTACCTCTTCAGATATTTTTTGCTGCAGCGACATAATCTGATTAAAACGGCTTACTTTTTGCTTCCAAGGGATTTGGTTTTTAAAATTATAAGCAGCTGTACCCTCTTCTCTTGAATAAATAAATGCACCTAATCTTTCAAATTTTACCTCTTCTATAAACTTTAATAATTCTTTAAACTCCTCATCGCGCTCAGAAGGAAAACCCGCTATAATGGAAGTACGCAAGGCAACATTGGGAATAATTTTCCTTGCTCTTTCAATAAGCCTGATAATATCTTCTTTCTTAGTATCCCTGTTCATCAATTTTAATAAACGGCTATTTATATGCTGAATAGGCAAGTCAATATATTTACAAATCTCTTTAGAATCCCTGATTAGCTTCAAGAGATCGTCACTAACACGGCCAGGGTATAGATAAAGAAGCCTAAGCCAGCTGATATTTTTGATTTTTTTTAATATCTTTTTTAAAAGAACAGTTAAATCCACATTTCCGGCTAAATCAATACCATAACCGGTAATATCCTGGCCGATAATATTAAGCTCAGATATTCCTTCCCTATCAAAAGCCTCCACCCTTTTTAATACAGAAGAAACATCTAAACTAGTAAACTTTCCTTTTATCTTTGGAATAGCGCAAAAACTACAGTTATTTATACAGCCTTCGCAAATTTTAAGATACGCATAATGCCGGGGCGTTAAGCTAAATCTGTCTGAGGAATGATTCAAAGATGCCCTTCCAAGAAAGGCGTCAACCCCGGGAAACTCATCTTTCAAAACTTCTTTGTAACGTTGCGAAAGGCATCCGCAGACAATGAGCTTTTTGATTTTACCTTCCTTTTTTAATTCAATTAAATCCAAAATAGCATCTATTGACTCCCGCTTGGCATCTTCTATGAAACCGCAGGTGTTAACTATAGCGATATCCGCCTTATCAATATCTGTTATAAAATAACCTTTTGCGTTAAGCCTGCCTAATATATTTTCAGAATCAACTAAATTCCTCGGACAGCCTAAGCTTAATATACCAATGTTGCTCTTCTTTTGTAACAGTTTAGCTTCTGGAAATTTTCGCTCCTTGCTTTTGTCATGCCTGTGAAAGCATCCCCTCGAATAGTTTAATCGAGGGCGGGCATCCATTCTGTCATACCCTCTCTGGCCCTTCCCGCTGGAGTTTACCCCCGTGAAAACGGGGGCGGGAATGACACCCTGATTTACTTCTGAACGTTGAACTGTTACTTTTTTTTTCATCTGCATTAACAAATATTACTTAATACTCAACCCTTCCTTAGTAATTAATATATTTTTTAACTGCTGGTTTCTCTTTCCTAATTTTGAAAAGATTTGGCCATTTACCTCTAATTCTATTGCCATGGCATTTCCTACTGAAAGCTCCATTTTGTCCTTTGCCTGCCAATTCTCATACCTGCCTTTTTCCAATGTCCGATGAAAAACCACTTTACCGTCAACCTTAAGGGAAATCCAGCAATTTTCTTTTGCCCTAATTCCTAATCTTATACCTGATGCAGCCTCTTTTGCAGGACTGGCTATTTGGGTTTTGATTTTAGAGGTACCTTGTACGGTCTGTTTGATTAAAAACTGGCTTTGACTCAGGTGTCTGTTGTCTTTTATTTTAGTTTCCCTTAAAACAACTTTTTTAATACACGCCAGTTGCTTTATGCCTTTAGAAAGCATAAATTTACCTAATATAAAAAGGCTTGATGCTCCGATTGCGATTATTAAAATAAATATAAAATACGTCTTAATTTTGTTAAAGGGAATAACAAGCCATGATTTTACCTTTGCGCTTCTAAGAAACAATGTATTTTCTTTATCCTTGTTTTTTGTTTCGCTAGTGGCTAAAATCTTTTTGCTTTCTGAGCCACTGCCTTCTTGAGATTTGCCTGCGCTTTGAGGTTCTCTGCGCTCAGATATATGCCCTAAAGGGTCAAAACCCAAAAATTCAGAGTATATCTTTATAAACCCCTTTAAATATACCGGACTTAAACTTGTAAGCCCATCACCCTCTATCGCCCTTAAAATATTTATACTAATTTTGGTCTTTTTCTGCGCCTCTTCAAGAGTTATGTTTTTTTCTAAACGGATCTTTTTAAGTCTTCCGCCTATTGATTCCATCTCTCTACTCTCTCCTTTATACATTATTTCTTAGCAAGCCATGGCTCTCTATCTACCAGAATCGTACGGGGCTTGCTTCCTTCAAAAGGGCCTAAAAGTCCTTCCTGCTCCATAGTATCAACAATGCGCGCTGCCCGCGTATAACCAAGCCTAAGCTTTCTCTGTAAAACTGATACTGAAGCCTGATTCATTTCCATGATAATCCTCACTGCTTCATCATAGAGATCGTCTTTTTCCATATTTCCTATGCTGGATCTTGACTGCTCCTTAAGAATATCTTCATCATAAACCGGCGCACCTTGAGATTTAATAAAATTTACCACATTTTCTATTTCTTTATCTTTAATAAACGCGCCCTGAATGCGAATTAATTTTGACTCCCCTGGCCGCAAAAATAACATATCCCCTTTCCCTAAAAGCTTATCCGCGCCATTCATATCTAAGACTGTGCGCGAATCCACCTTAGAGGCAACCTTAAAAGATACGCGCGCCGGCAAATTCGCCTTAATCACACCGGTAATTACATTTACTGAAGGCCGTTGCGTTGCCAGTATAAGGTGTATGCCCACTGCCCTTGAGAGCTGTGCCAGGCGCTGAATCGCATTCTCAATTGTATCAGCCGCAACATTCATCAAATCCGCAAATTCATCAATAATAACAATAATATAAGGCAATTTTTCCTGTTTCTCGTTATAACTTTCAATGTTCCTTGCGCTTACCTTTGCCAAAAGCTGATAGCGCTCCTCCATTTCAGCAACAACCCAGTTAAGCGCCTGCGACGCTTTTTTGGCATCTGTAACCACAGGGCATATTAGATGCGGAAGGCCATTAAAAGGCATTAACTCCACCATCTTAGGGTCAATCATTAAAAACTTTAAATCATTAGGCGTATTTTTAAAGAGCAATGATAAAATAAAAGAATTAACGCATACGGTTTTTCCTGAACCCGTGGTACCGGCAATTAAAAGATGAGGCATATCATCTAAATCTGCAATTATAGGCCCTCCGGTAATATCCTTGCCTAAAGAAAGCGCTAAACTAAATTTCGCTTTCTGAAATTCAGCTGAAGCAATAACTTCTTTTAAATACACAAATGAACTTACAGTATTAGGAACCTCTATCCCAACCCTGCCTTTTCCCGGAATAGGGGCTAATATCCTTACTGACTGCGCCTTCATAGTTAAAGCAATATCATCATTTAACGCCACAATACGGTTAAGTTTCACTCCTGGCGCAGGCTCAAGCTCATAACGGGTAATTACAGGTCCCCGTTCAATATCAGTAACCTTAACAGAAATACCAAAATCCTCCAATGTTTCTTCCAGTATACGCGCGCTGGATGTTAAATCCTCTTTAATCTGCCTGGCTTCAATGGGTGGCGGAGAATCCAGTAAATCTAAAGAAGGAAGCTGATAATCGCCTATTTTTGTTTCTTGCGGCTTATGGCTTTGGCTAAAGGAAGCCAAACCATTGCCTTGCGGCTTATGGCTTTGGCTAAAGGAAGCCAAACCATTGCCTTGCGGCTTAAAATTAAGTTCCGGAGAAGATTTTACCTTTATCTGTATATTGGGCTTATTCTGTAACGCAACCACTGGAATTTCGGCAACAGGAGGTTTTAATGATTTAGTTAAGGAAGCAGCTGGTTTTGCTTTTAAGGCAGGCGACTGAGCCTTCAGACCTCTGCTATCTAAAGCAACAGACTTTTTTCCTATTTTAAAGAATTTAAAAAGCAGCTTTAAAACTAACTTTATCTTATCTATAATGCTTATAAACAAAGAAGAAATCAAGATTTCAGTAACAAATACAAAAGATAATATAATACAGGTTGTAAATAATACAAAACCGCCTATTCGGCTAATACAGGCAGTAACAAAATTAGATATGTTTGCGCCTAAAAAACCAGCATAAAAAAACGCGCTGTTTTCATTTTTTAAGTTAAACATCCCAATGAAAGAACTTAAAGAAAGCAATAAAATAAAAATCCATACCAGCCTTAAGACGCTTAAATATGGTTTTTCTTGGCGAAAGAATTTTATTCCTAAAGACAGAATAACCAAAGGAATAACAAAAGAGGCGCCTCTACCTAATAAAAATATAATTATCCCTGCTAAATATGCGCCGAATATGCCTAAGAGATTTTTAGGCGGGTAATTAGGGTGGGATGTATAAAAAGACAGGTCAAAACAATTAAATCTTAACAGGCTTAATAAAACCATAAGCCCTATCGCAAAAAGTATAACCCCCTTTACTTCATTTAATCTTCTTTCCTTCAACTATTTACTGGAGGCTCAGTCTCAGCCTGTTTTTTACTTAATTTTATCCTGCCAAGCTCATCTATACCTATAACCTTTACTTTTATTTCATCGCCAATCTTAACTATCTCCTCCACGTTTTTAACAAAACGGTTAGTTAGCTCTGAAACATGCACTAATCCTTCTTTACGCGGGGCAATCTCGCAGAAAGCGCCGAAATTCATTATACGCTTTACCTTACCTGTATAAATACGGCCGATCTCTACATCTTCAACAATTGCCTTAATCATCCTGATTGCCTCCTCTGACTTATTGGCATCAGTTGAACCTATTAAAACTATCCCTTCATCTTTAATATCAATAGTTACGCCGGTTGAGGCAATAATGGATTTTATGGTTTTTCCTCCCGGGCCGATAAGTTCGCCGATTTTTTCCGGATTGACCTTTAAGGTTTCTATGCGCGGAGCCAGACTTGAAAGTTCCTCGCGCGGCTTTGAGAGGCTTTCATTCATTTTATCTAAAACAACCAGCCTGCCTTCCTTAGATTGTAGCAAACACTCCTTTAGAAGATCTAAGCTTATCCCATCTATTTTTAAATCCATCTGCACAGCAGTTACGCCATTTCTGGTTCCAGCCACCTTAAAATCCATATCGCCAAAATGATCTTCAATGCCTGCAATATCAGTTAATATAACTGTCTTTTCCGCTTCTTTAATTAAACCTAAGGCAATCCCGCCAACTGTACCCTTTATCGGCACCCCGGCATCCATAAGCGAAAGAGTTGCCGCGCAAACCGTAGCCATACTGGATGAACCATTAGACTCTAAAATTTCAGAAACTACTCTCACAGTATAAGGAAACTTTTCCTTAGAAGGCATAACCGCAAGAAGCGCCTTTTCAGCTAAAGCGCCATGGCCTATTTCCCTGCGGCCCGGCCCGCGCACAGGCGCAGTCTCGCCTACGCTAAAAGGAGGAAAACTATAGTGCAGCATAAATGATTTATGGCTCTCTCCTTCCAGCGCCTCTATAAGCTGTTCATCCTCGCCTGTCCCTAAGGTTGTAACTGCCAGGCTCTGTGTCTGGCCGCGGGTAAAAAGACTTGAGCCGTGGGTACGCGGCAGAAAAGAAACTACGCATTCTATAGGCCGGATCTCCCTAAAAGACCTGCCATCCTCACGGATATTCTCTTCTAATATTTTTTTTCTTACTAATTTCTTTTCTATTTCTATTAATCCCGTCTTAATATCTGCAGAATTATACCCCTCTAAAACAAACTTGGCATCCAATTCCTTATGCAGTAAACTTATCTCTTCTTCCCGTTCCTCTTTTTTAGCTAACTTATAAACCTCTCTTAATCTATCTTTAGCTAATTCTTCAATTTTCTGCCCTAATTCAGGATCAGGTTTATTTAACTTAATCTGGGATTTTTCTTTTCCATAAAGCTTTCTAAATTCCTCCTGCATGCTAATAACGGGCTTTAAGTTTTCAAAACCGAATTTAACCGCTTCAAAATAAATATCCTCTGACACCTCTTTAGCCTTTGACTCAAGCATAATCACGCCATCCTTGTTTGCGGCCACTACTACATCTAAATCAGAATTCTCAAGTTGCGCGTAAGTAGGATTTAAAATAAACTCATTATTAATCTGAGCAACACGACAGCAGGCCAGAGGCCCGTCAAAAGGTATATCAGATATAGTTAATGCGCTGGATGCGCCGATTACTGCTAATACATCAGGGTCATTTTCTCCGTCGCTTGATAAAACTATTGCCATAACCTGAATTTCGTTTAATAGGCCTTTAGGAAAAAGCGGCCGAATAGGCCGGTCAATAAGCCTGGCAGTTAAAATCTCGCTTTCTGAGGGCCTGCCCTCTCTTTTAAAAAACCCTCCGGGAATCCTGCCTGCAGCATAAGTCTTTTCCTGACATTCCACAGTCAAAGGAAAAAAATCCTGCCCCTGCCTAACCTGACGGGACATACAAGCAGTAACAAGCACTACGGTTTGGCCATATCGGATAGTAACTGAACCATTTGCCTGTTTAGCGATTTTCCCTGTCTCTAAAATTAAATCCTGCTGGCCAAATTTAATCTTTAAAATTTGATTTTGCATATAATTTTATACTCCGTTAAAAATAAGGCCTGGTATTATTTTCTCAATTTGAGTTTTTCCAGGATCTCTTCATATTTTTTAAAATCTTTTTTCTTGAGATAATCAAGAAACCTGCGGCGCCTGCCTACAAGTATGAGCAATCCGCGCCGGGAATGGAAATCTTTCTTATGAAGCTTAAAATGCTCTCCCAACATATTAATTCTTTCGGTCAGAAGCGCAATCTGAATCTCCGCAGAACCTGTATCCCGGGAATGAATCTTAAACTCATCAATAATCTTCGTTTTCTTTTCGATATCGGAAACCAAGCCTTTCACCTCCTGTATAACATGTTATCAAATCAACTTTTCACTCATTATAATAATCAACCCCACGCAAAATAAATTGTTCATCCATCCGCTTCGGAGAAAAAAATCTACGGACAAAATCTTTTGCTTTATCAATGTCAAATTTTTTACAGCAATAGATATCTATAGAAATAAAATCTTTCGGGCTCAAGGTATGGATTACTATAGAGCTTTCCACCAAAGGCGCCCAGCCGGAAAGCCCGGCCTTATCAGGAAAACGTGTGGCATCTGTAAAAAAAATATTTGGCGGCGCCTGTTTTTCCATACCAAGATAATCTACGATTTCATCTAAAAACCTGTAACAAAGAAACAGATCACCGCAGGAGCCTTCTTTGCAATTATAGAGGTCAAGCAAAAGCTCATAGCCAAAGGCTTCAGAGGCCTGCCTATTAAATGACAGTCCTTCTTTAATCTCTCTGTCTATTTTGTTGATTTCAACGTTTTGCATAATATCCATTATACACGAATTTTAAAAATGTCAAAAGAAAAAATAGATTTTTCTTGACACTCTTTAAAATTCAAGTATACTTACCTTCATTGTTGCGAGTTTTAATATTCATTAACCCCATGTTTCTTACTTAGTTACTGTAACTTAAGGTAAAAATTATGTTTAAGAAATGCGCTATCTGCCAAAAAGGCGCGCTTTCAGGCAAGATTATAACGAGAAAAGGCCAGTATAAAGCTAAGGGCGGAACCGGAAGCAAAATCGCCCGCTGGAGCATGCGTAAGTTTCTGCCTAACCTGCAAAAAATGCGCGTCTTAATTGACGGCCACCCTAAAAAAGCGTATGTCTGCACCAAGTGCCTTAAAAAAGGCACTGTGCAAAAAGTCTAATTTATCCCCGTAAAATTATATCCTTTGCCTCTAAAATAATTGAATCCTGTCCTCCCCAGGTATCCATTTTCAGGGTATATACAAGATCAAAATTATCTGCCATTTTAATGCTATCCTTAAGATGGCTCATCTTAAATCCTATTGCTGTAAAAATAATATCGCCGTCAGTCAAACAAAATTTCAATGCCCCTCTACCTAAAACCTGCGGCTCTGTTTTTAATTTGAGGTTCCTTGTATAAAACAAAGGCTCAGGATTACCCTTTCCAAAAGGTTCTAAAAATTCCAATTCTAGCGCCACCCTTTCACTCAAATCAGATAAATTCAATTCCATATCAATATCAAGGTTAGGAAGTAAATCCTCAACAGTCAAATTTTGATGAGCTAAACGATTAATATTATGCCTGAATCCCTCAATGTTATCCCTATGTATTAAAAGGCCTGCGGCATGGCTATGCCCCCCAAAAGAATCAAGGGATTCTTTACAATTCAAAAGGGCATCAAGGATATGAAAACTCTCTATTGAACGGGCTGAGCCTTTACATAAACCTTCTTGTAAGGATACCACAATAGCTGGCCGATAAAACTTATCTGCAATTTTTGACGCCACTATCCCCAAAACCCCCTGATGCCAATTCTCACCGGCAATAACAATAACCTTGTGTTCTTTAAAATTAACCTCCCTGCCGATTATATCCTGCGCCTCCTCTAAAATCCTGCTCTCTACTTTCTGACGCTGCCGATTATAGCCCTCCAAAACCTTAGCTAACCTGGCTGCTTCATCTTGCTCCTGGCTTAAAAGTAAATCTAAGGATGCTTGCGGGCTGTCCATACGGCCGCTGGCATTTATGCGGGGAGCAAGTATAAAACTAATAGATGTAGAATTAAATTTCTTATTCGTTATTCCGGCGCTATCTATTAACATCTGTAAGCCCAGCCTTTTAGTCTGAGGCAATCTTGATAAGCCTTCTTTGGCAATAACGCGATTTTCCCCTGTTAAGGGCGCAGAATCCGCAATCGTACCTAAGCAAACCAAATCTAAATCAGTAAGCAGCATAGAGCCGCAAACCGCGCAGGCAACTTTGTATGCAACACCCACACCAGCAAGGTCTCTATACTTATAACCCGAGCCTTTTAGCTTAGGATTTATGATTATCGTATCCTTTGGCAAAGCCTCATCAAGCGGCTCATGATGGTCAGTTACAATTACCTCAATACCGCAGCGCTTAAATTCTTTTATTTCCTCATGATTGCTTATGCCGCAGTCAACCGTAATCAAAACCTTTATATTTTTTTGCTTTGCAAAATCCAAGGCATTTTTATTTAGGCCATACCCTTCTTTGATTCTATGCGGCAGGTAATGCAAAGCCTCTGTGCCAAGCCTTAGAAACATATCCTTTAGGAGCGCAACTGAAGTTATACCATCTGCGTCGTAATCCCCAAAAATCATAACCTTTTCTTTTTTTGCTGCTGCCCCCTTAATCAAATGAACAGCTTTTGACATATCCGAAAAAGAATAAGGATCCAAAAGGTGCCCTACGGCTGCCTTTAGAAATTTTTGGGCATCATTAACAGTTAAGATCTTACGGTTTATTAATACCTGGGCGAGAATTTTAGAAATACCCAATTCTTTACTAATGGTATTTTGCAAAGAATTTGAAATACCGGCAATTTTTAATATTTTCACTACATTTTCTCCGGTTTTGAAATACCTAATAGATCAAACCCTACTCCTAGAATTTGTCTTGCTGCCTCAATAAGGCCCAGACGCGCCTGTGTCAAATATTCGTTATCCCCCAGAACCCGGTGCAAGTCATAAAATTTATGAAACCCCTCAGCCACTTCCTGCAAAAATACGGTTAACATATAAGGATCCTTGGTGCTCAAGCAAATATTTAATATACAAGGAAATTGCAGTAACTTCTTTATCAATCTTATCTCTTGGGCTTCTTTTAATATATTAAAATCTATTTCTCTCTTTTTTATTTTTACAGGGCTTGAACGTAAAATACTGCAAATCCTGGCATAGGCGTACTGGACATAATAAACCGGATTTTCAGAGGTATGTTTTTTGGCAAGTTCCAGGTCAAAATCAAGATGGCTGGAAACACGGCGCATAAGAAAGAAAAATCTGGAGGCATCCTTTCCTACCTCAGTAAGCACTTCCCGCAAGGTTATGTACTGGCCCTTGCGCGTAGACATCTGTAAAGGCCTGCCTTCCTTAAATATTGTTGCCAACTGCACTATTATCACAGACAAGGAATCCCGGTTATGGCCAAAGGCTTCTGCTGCAGCCTTAATCCTGGGTATATAACCATGATGATCCGGCCCCCAAAGATTTATCAACCGCTTAAAACCGCGCCTGTATTTTTCCTCATGATAGGCGATATCCGGAGCTAAATATGTATATGAACCATCGCTTTTTATAACCACCCTGTCTTTATCATCTCTAAATGCTGTTGATTTAAACCAGGAAGCGCCTTCAAGCTCATACAAAAACTTTTTTTTTCTTAATCTTTCTAATGCCTTTTTAATTTTGTCGCTTCTGTTTAAGGCTTTCTGGGAATACCAGTAATCAAATTTGACCCCAAAATCATCCAATTCTTTCTTGATTATGTCCAATATATATTCCGCAGCAAAATCTTTCAAATTTTTAATTTCTAATTTTTCATTTTTAATTTTTTGCGCTATATCATAAATATAATCCCCTTGATAATAATTTTCAGGAAATTCAATCTTCTCTCCGTTTAACTCTCCAAGCCTTAATTCTACGGACTTACCTAATATCTCAATCTGATTACCCTCATCATTAAGATAATATTCCTTTTTAGCTTTAAAACCTAAAAAGGCCAAGATATTTGCCAAAGAATCCCCTACTGCCGCCTGCCTGGCATGCGCCACAGACAAAGAACCTGTCGGGTTTGCGCTCACAAATTCAATCAGTACAGCCTCCCCCTTGCCAAAATCCGTCTTTAATGCATTGACCCCCTTAAAAAGAATAGCCTGCAATTGCTCGTAAAAATATTTATTTTCAAGATAGAAATTTATAAATCCGGGGCCTTCTACCTTAATCTCTTTTACGTAATTCTTTAAAACGCTTTTCTCTAAACGTATTTTTATAGCCTCTATAATATTCTGGGCAAGCTCAAAGACCGGCCTTTTTAATAAACTGCCTAATTTTAAGGCGCAATTAATAGAGAGGTCGCCAAAACGCTCATTAGCAGGCAGATCTAAATAAATTCCCTGCGCTAACTCGCTATCTATCCCAATATCCCTTAATGCGATTTTTATTATCGCAATTAATTCCTCTTGAATATTCTTTTTCATCTCTAAATAGTTATAGAAAACTCCATATATTGAATTACCCCTAAATAATTATCAGCTTTACAAATTTATAGGCTTGTTCAAATCCCCCATCCAAGTATACTGCACCGATGATTGCTTCCAAGGCACAAGATAGATTTGTAGAGTTTTCTCTGCCACCGAGCTTCTCTTCGCCTTTACCTAACAATAGATATTGCGATAGGTTAACTTCCTTAGCTTTCTTGGCAAAGTTATCTCTATTGACCAATAAACTGCGTCTGTGAGTTAGCTCTCCTTCAGCACATTCAGGGTGTTTCTTATAAAGATAGTCAGCTGTTATCATTGTCAATATACTATCGCCTAAAAACTCTAACCTTTGATTATCATTTAGGTTCTCTTTTTGAGATTCGTAAGCAAAGGTAGTATGGGTGAGTGCTTGTAAGAGAAGGTTTTTGTCTTTGAATTGGTAATTTAATGTCTGCTCAAGAGCTGCTAAATCGATTTTATTAATACCCATAATTCATTGCTGTCCAAATTAGCTGATAGAGTGTCATTCCCGCAATCTTTAAGCGGG
>JASEHM010000069.1 GCA_030018895.1 Candidatus Omnitrophota bacterium | reverse complement strand
TATTTCCCCTTTATTATCAAAGACTTATACAAATACTATCAAGTTATTTACGAATAACCCCATATTTTCATCCTCCTTAAAAATTGTTTAACTGCACGCTTCTCGACGATATTATACCATAATCCGTGCATTTAAGGAGAAATTTTACAACTATTTTTTAGACTCTCCGACGAGAAAAAGAGAGGGTTTTTCAGGGATAACTGATGTATTTTCAGTTTAAAATATTCGACGTCTTTATATCCATAAGCCATCCGTTTAAGCCGCTTAATTTTATTATTAATTCCTTCAGATATTGCCGAACTGATTTTACCTTTAACCTTTATCTATCAAAGAGTTATATATATTCCTTAACCTCAAACACGAATGACCCTGAATTTTAAGGGTTATTTTAAAACAGGGCGGGAATAAGCTAAGACGGAAATAATCCTTTGAGTTATTTTTAAAAGCAGAACTATTACAATCTCAGGGCCTGGGATGAAACATTTTATGAATACCTTTAAGCCTTTCTTTATCTATGTGCGTATAGATCTGTGTCGTAGAAATATCAGTATGCCCCAACATCTCCTGAACTGAACGCAGGTCAGCCCCTCCCTCCAGCATATGCGTGGCAAAAGAATGCCTTAAAGCATGCGGCTTAAGCGGCTTTTTAATTCCTGCAATACGGGCATATTTTTTAATAATCTTCCACAATGACTGACGAGAAATCTTTTTGCCAAAACGGCTTAAAAATAAAATATCTAAGTTTTTATCTTTTAATAACGCAGGCCGGCCGGCCTCTAAATACCTCTTAAGAGAAGTTATGGCCTTTTTGCCTAAAGGAATTATTCTCTCCTTGTTCCCTTTTCCGATACAGCGTAAAAATCCAATATCAAAATTAAGATTATTAATTAATAAAGCTGCAACTTCAGAAACACGCATGCCAGTAGCATAGAGAACCTCTAAAATTGCCTTATCCCTTAGGCCTTGCTTATCCCTGGCATTAGGCTGGGAAAGAAGCGCATCCGCCTCATCATAAGAAACCGTCTGGGGTATCTTCTTCCAAAGTTTCGGAGAATCTATTAAATTACTGGGATCAACTTTAAGAAGCCTTTCTCTGACTAAAAATCTATGAAACATGCGTATAGCAGACAACCGCCGGCTAATAGAATTTGATGAAAGCCCATTATCTTTCTGAAAAAACATAAAATCTGTTATATTATTTTTTGTTACTTTTGCCAAGGCATCAATATGCTGCTTTTTTAAAAAATCAGTATAACAACTAAGATCCTTCTTATATGAAACTAATGTATTATTTGACAAACCGCGTTCAACTGATAAATAATTAAGAAATGTATCAATTAGTTCTTCCATTCTTTTAAGAAACTTCATCCTTGGCACAAAGTGTCAAGGACTCAATGCCCTTCCTTATGAAGTTTTAGTGGTTAAGTATGGCGAGGAAGCAATCTTGTTTTTAAGATTGCTTCACTCCCTTCGGTCGCTCGCAATCAGACTGTGTCATAATGACAAAAACACCGTCATTGCGAGGGCCGAAGGCCCGAAGCAATCTCTATCACCGTTGGAGATTGCTTCATCGCTCACTTCGTTCGCTCCTCGCAATGACGAAAAATACGAATTGCGACACAGTCTGAATGACGACGAGACGTTTCCAAACGCTGAACTACTATGCTAAAAATGGATTATTCCTTCTCTCATCTCCTATTGTGGATGACCTGCCATGGCCAGGATAAATAACCGTATCATCAGGCAATATCATTATCTTTTCTTTTATGGATTTTATAAGCAGTTTCTCATCTCCAAAAACCAAATCAGTCCTGCCTATACCCTGGCAGAATAAACTATCTCCGGTAAATAATATTTTTTCTTCTGGCTTAACTACGGATAAGGCAATTCCTCCGGGAGTATGGCCTGGCACATGTAAGACCTTCAAGGCAAGGCCGTCTGATTCAATAATCTGGCCCTCCCTCAAGTATACTATTTCAGACTTAACCTCATAATCTACTGCAAATACTCCGGAAAGATTTAGCTGCGGATCTTTTAAAAAAACAGCGTCTTCTTTGTGTATGTAAACAGGCACATCAAAACTATTATCGCATCCGATATGGTCAAAATGGCCGTGCGTATTCACAATAAAACCGGGTTTTAATTTATGCTGAGCTAAAGCGCTCCTTATTTTTGCCTCATCGCCTCCCGGATCAATAATTATCGCAGCCTTAGATTCTCCAAGTGCGCAGATATAGCAATTAACCTGCATTAGGCCAACAGATATAGTTTCTAGTATCATTTCTCGTATTGCGTATTGTGTCGTGCGTATTACGTCTAGCGTAAAAAATCTTTATTTTTTTTATATGAGAAATCCCTTAAAATATTCCTTTTTATGCGCTCTGCGCTCCTGGCGTGCAAAGAAATACTACTACCATACAAATCTTTAGCAATCTCAAGCTCAAGCCCTTTTAGTTCATCAATATAAATATCTATTTTTTTCTGTTTTTCTTCCTTTAAAAGCGCCCTTAAATTAACAAGGTTCTTTATTGCTTCCCCTGCGCAATCAACTTGCTTCTTAAGGCCTTTTTTTTCGGTCAATGCGCCAATCAATTCATCCTGCCAAGATTTCCAGAATAAAAAATACTCCTTATAAAGCTCTTCTTTAGTTATCTGAGGCCCCTTATACTCCTCAGGAGCAAGCACCATTACCTCTTCAACTTGTTTTTTTGATTTACGTGTAAATTTGCGCACAAAAGCCTCGCAGCCAATTAGAGTAGAGAGTAGAAAGAAAAGAGTAGAAAGAAAAAATATCCGCGCTAATCCATGCTTTTTATCTGTGTTAATCCTTATCATTTTATCATCTCCATAAATTCTTTTTCATTAATAATCTTTACCCCTAATTTCCTTGCCTTGTCATATTTTGACCCCGAATTATCGCCTACCACTACAAAATCTGTATTTTTGCTTACGTTAGAAGATACATCTAAGCCTATTTGACGCGCATGGCCCTCAGCTTCAAGACGCGAAAAACCTTTTAACTCGCCGGTAAAAACTATATGTTTGCCTATCAGCATAGAAGCCCTAAACTGCAAGCCTTCTTCTTTAAAATTAACGCCTGCTTTTTTTAAACCTTCAATTAATTCCTTTGTTTGGCCAAGAGTAAAATAATCTACGATTGATTTTGCCATAACAAGGCCGATTTCATATATCCTATCTAACTCATCCAACTTTGCAGCCATTAAATTATCCATAGCTTTAAAACGGCCCGCCAATACAAATGCGGCTTTTTCACCGACATGGCGTATGCCTAAGCCGTATATAAGGCGTGATAAAGGCTGCTTTTTACTTTTTTCTACCGCAGAAAGCAGATTCTTAACCTTCTTCTCCTTAAACAACTCTAATTTTAACAGGTCTTCTGCATTAAGAAAATAAATATCTGCAAAATTATTAACTAATTTCAATCGGATAAGCTGCTTAACTACTGCCTCTCCCATCCCTTGAATATCCATAGCTTTGCGCGAGGCAAAATGCTCAAGCCCTCTTTCAATCTGGGCAGGGCAGGATGGGTTTATACAGCGATAAGCCACATCTTCCTCTTTTTCTTTTACTATTTTCCCTGAACATTCTGGACAAAAAGAAGGAGGCATAAACTTATCTCCTTCTTTATCTTCTATCACCTTTACTATTTTAGGAATCACATCTCCTGAGCGCTCAATCAGCACCCTGTCCCCCTCCTTAATGTTCAATCGTTTAATCTCATCAAAATTATGCAATGTCGCATGCTTAATTATTACCCCTGCGCATTCTACAGCCTTAAGCTCTGCCACAGGCGTAAGTACCCCTGTCCTGCCCACATTTACCGTAATCCTTAAAACCTTAGTCATAGCCTGACGCGCCGGAAATTTATATGCTGCTGCCCAACGCGGACTTTTCAAGGTAAAGCCTAATTCTTTCTGATAAAAAAGACTGTTTACTTTTATTACTATCCCATCCATATCATAAGTCACTTTTTCTCTTTTTCCCTGCCACTGATTACAATAGCTTATTACTTCATCCAAATTTTTACAAAGTTTAGAATAAGGATTACTGCGCAAACCCCATTTCCTTAACATTTCTAGAAATTCCCATTGGCTTTGGATTTTAAGCCCTTTATATTCTCCCAAAGAATGGCAAAAAAAACTAAGTTTTCGTTTAGCAACAATATTAGTATCCAGGAGTTTTAATGAACCGCTGGCAGCATTACGCGGATTAGCAAATAATACATTACCTTGAGTTTCTCTTTCCTTATTTAAAGCCTCAAAATCATTTTTATCCATATATACTTCGCCTCGGGCCTCAATAAGCTCAGGCACTGCCTCGCCCCGCAAGACTAAAGGTATACTACGAATAGTTTTTATATTCTGCGTAATATCTTCGCCGGTTTCACCATCGCCCCTTGTAGCGCCGATACTTAATTTCCCTTTTATATAAGTTACACTAACGCTAACCCCGTCAATTTTATGCTCTGCTACATACTCTATTTTTTTATCTAAGCCCAAAATGCGCTGCAGGCGCTCCTCCCATTCCCTTAATTCTTCTATTGAATAGGTATTATCCAAAGAAAGCATTTTTTGTAAATGCTTAACTGTCTTAAAGTCTCTTGAGATAACGCTGCTTAAACGCACAGTAGGAGATGTATCGCTTTTATAAGCAGGGTTTCTATCTTCCAATTCTTTAAGACAGCACATTAAATCGTCATATTCTTTATCAGAGATTTTAGGCTGAGAAGAGCAATAGTAAAGATAATCATGATACCTAATCTTTTCTCTCAATGCCTCTATTTTTTTTCCTATATTTATAGCTGTCATCTTATTTCAAAGGCGCTAAATTCAAGCCCTGGCTCTTGCCATTCAATAGTTGTATCAGAAATATAATTGGAAAAATATTTACGTATCCGGCTTAAAAAATTCTTTAAAACATCCTCTTCTGCCTCAAGCATTACCTCAACCCTGCCGTCTCGCAAATTCTTTACCCAGCCAAAAACCCCTAATTCCCGAGCTATATCCTCAACAGTAAAACGAAACCCTACACCCTGGACCCTGCCACTATAATACACATGCACCTGCTTTTTCATAAATCTCTGCGGAATATTTAGAATATTTAGTGTCGTTTCTGCGTAACTACCCTTGCTTCAATCTTCACTCTTCATTCTTAACTCTTCACTCTGATTTAATCTGGGCTTAGGCTTGGAAAAAGCTAAATTTTTTCTCTGAGTTTATCAATGAATCTATCCGAACCTAATATAGAATCATTTTTTCTTAACTACTTATTACTCAATAGGTTATGCAGAAACGACACTATCTTACCCAAATTCTTGTTTTGTTTTCTTAGGCATTGGGAATCTCCTCTTTTTTAAACTGCTCCTTTACTTTGGTGTGTGTAAAAAAAGTATAAGATTATCTTTCTTTTCCTGATTCTTTCTTCAAGTTTTTTAAGAATTCAGCATTAACTCTGTATCCCAATGCTTCCGCTTTATGAACATCTGCCCAACTTTCATCATATTTCTTCATCAAAAAATATGCAACTCCTCTGTTATAATAAGCAACGGCAAAGTTAGAACTAATTTCTATTGCCTTGCTATAGTCAGAGATAGCTTTGTTTATATCACCTTTCATTTCATAGGCGAGATCTCGAGAAGCGTAAGCTATAGCATTATTAGGATTTAGTTCTATCGCCTTGTTAAGTTCAGAAATAGCTTGGTCATATTGACCTTCTTTTCCATAAAGGATGCCTCTTTTAATGTAATCTTGAGCACTGTTAGCTGTATTTTTAATATTCTCCTCAGCTAAAATAAAAG
The DNA here is from genome assembly GCA_030018895.1 of Candidatus Omnitrophota bacterium. GTDB lineage: Bacteria > Omnitrophota > Gorgyraeia > Gygaellales > Profunditerraquicolaceae > CAKKQB01. The sequence goes on along the minus strand of JASEHM010000069.1, from coordinate 125 downwards.
TTGGGAAATAATATAGAACTAATACTAATAAAAAAATTATTGCACCCGATCTTTTCGTCTCCATCCTTTGCCTCCTCAATGAACGCTTGACTTACGAACACAAAGTGTGAGTAAGTCAATGCGTG
>JASEHM010000068.1 GCA_030018895.1 Candidatus Omnitrophota bacterium | reverse complement strand
ATATCTCAAAATACATTTCGCGTCGATAAGTAACGTCTAATTTGGACACGAGTGAAACATTATATAATATAAGCAATACTTTGGTCAAGCACAAACCTTTCTCCTATGTTTATCTTATGACCTGCGATAAATTCTCCTGCGCTCATCCTTCTTTTACCTTCTATCTGTAATTCTTTAATTATTAAGCCGCCTCTAGCCGCTGCCGCAATAATGCCCTCTTTTGAAACCTGTATTATTTGTCCTGGCAAACCAGAAGACTCGCAAACACCAGCCTCATAAATTTTCAACATCTTACCCTTATAATAGGTAAAAGCCCCTGGCCAGATTAAACTGCCTCGGACAAGATTATAAATCTCTTTTGAACAGCTATTCCAATTAATTAATCCATCCTCTTTTTTAAGTTTTGGCGCCAATGTCACCCTGCTTTCATCCTGCAGGGTTAACTGATAATCATTCTTTTCTATATCCCTAATTGTCTCTAAAAGCATTTCTGCGGCTAAATGCGATAATTTCTCTTTTAAGATAAGCGAAGTATCATTATTGAAAATTTCTATTTCTTTCTTTGAAATTATCGGCCCGGCATCAAGCCTTTCTGTCATTTTTATAATAGTAATACCGGTAATCTTTTCTCCCCGGATTATTGCCCAATTTATCGGGGCTGCCCCCCGGTATTTTGGCAAAAGAGAAGCGTGGCTGTTTAAGGCAATTTTTTTTGGTAATCCTAAAATCTCTTTGGATAAAATCTGGCCGTAAGAAATAACCACAAACAAATCCGCATTTAACCCTCTTAAAAAATTGAGCGATTCTTCTGAATTTATATCCTGTGACTGGAAAATCTCTATTCCCAGCTCATTGCTAAGTTTTTTAATTGCCGTACTTTCTAAGTACAGATGCCTGCCCATCTTTCTGTCCGGCTGGGTCACAACACAGGAAATATTATATCCTGCATTTGATGCTGCCTCCAGAGAAGGAACTGCAAAGTGTGAACTTCCGAAAAATACAATATTCATTATTTTTTACGCCTCAATTTCTCTTATACGATGTACGGAATGAAGCTCCTCCCCGCTCATAAGGCGGGGAGATTTCTTTAAGCGAAATACTGAGCCCTGCACCATACGGTGCAGGGCGAATGCATTAAACAGGATCCACGTCCACTGTTACTATTATACCTGAAGGTGAAAACTTTTTTAAGTATAATTTTAAGAATTCGCTCATCCTTTTTACATTACAAGAGCTGATTAATATCTGCCAATAAAATTTGCCGCGTAATTTTAAAGGGTTTCCTGGGGCAGCTGAAAGCAAATGGATGCCTTTATCTTTATTATTTTCCTTTAATTTAGAAAATAAAAAACTAGCTGCCTCCTTAACCTTTTCCTCTTTTCTTGCGCGCAGTAATACCTTAACCATATGCCTGTAAGGAGGAAAACAAAGCTGTTTTCTCTGCCTTAATTCCTCTTCGTAAAACATACTAAGATTATTTTTAACTAGCGCCTGAAAACAATGATGGGCTGATAAACTTGTCTGGATTATTATCTTCTTATCTGTTAATTTTAAAAGGCCGGTTAATAATGCAAAGGTTTTCTCAGCAGAACGCAAATCAACGCGGTTCAAAGAATTATCTATGGAAAGAACTCCGATAAGATCAAAGGCCTCCTGCTCTTTGCCCTCTAAGGCTCCTGCACTTTGTATTATTTCAGGATAACTTGTGTGCTTTATCACAGAACTTGTAGTAATAAATATATCTGCCTCCTTAAGATCTAAGCATTCTTCCTTCTCTATCCGTTTAATTTTAGCAAAGGGAAATATCCTGGAAAGCTCGCTTTCTATTTTTTCTGTGCCTAAGCCGGCAAATCTTATATACCCTGAATTGCAATTAGGGCATATTTTAACTGCTGACATTTTAAAATTACAATAATGGCAGGTCAACTGATTTTCCTGAAAATGATAAACTAAATTAATACTGCAGCGCGGGCACCTAACAACCTTAAGGCAATTATGACAAAAAGCGTAAGTGGCAAAACCCCTGCGGTTTAAAAATAAAAGCACCTTACCTGCGGCTTTACCTCTCTCGCCTGCAGCTTGATTAAAGATTGAGCTTATTGAATCAATAAGATACCTTGAAATAGGCGCATTTTCCTTTTTTTTAAGATAATATTCGGATTTCAAATCAACAAGTTTTATTTCCGGAAAATTTGTTTCTTTAGGGATTATTTCATATCTAATTTTATTTTTCTTTGCAAGATAAAAATTCTCTAAGGACGGAGAACTTGAACCTAAAATAAGCCTTGCCTTTTCTATTTTTGCGCGCATTAAAGCAGCCTGCCCTGCATTATAATGCGGGGACTGATCCTGTTTATACACCGGATCCTCTTCCTCGTCCATAATTATTAACCCTAAGTTGCTAACTGGGGCAAATACAGCTGAACGGCTGCCAAGGACAATATTGGCGTTAGCTGATTTTATCCTTACCCATTCCTCTAACTCTGTTTTAGGGTTTTCCTTTGACAGAATACTTATGCAAGATCCTTCGCTGCTAAGTGGACACTGAGTGAGCCCCTTAAGATGAAAACCCGAGAGGTCTTGCTGGCTTTCAATTATTCGCTTAGCACCTAAGACGCAATTCTTACTCTGTAATAAAATTATTACGCCTTTTTTATTACTTACAGCTTCTTTTATTTCTTTAAGATACACCTCCCAACGCGCCTTACCATCTATATCCTCAAGTAAGAGGACACTAAAAGTCTTATTCTCGGGGAGTGCCTGCGCAGAATCAGGAAAATTATCTTTTGAATACCTAATGCCATCATCCGAGAAAAAGGAGCTCTTTCCTTTTCGTAAATTTTGCGGCAATGCCAGTTCTATTGCCTCTCCCCAGAAACAACAATAATAATCAGATATCTCTTTAGTAAGCAGAAGCATCTTTTTATCCAGAACAGGAAAATCATCCAATAGCCTTAATATAGGCCTTGTATTTTGAATATCTGTCTTTTTACTAAGGCCAATTACATAACCAATCCTTTTTTTATTTCGTAAATACACCTCAACCCTTGCGCCAAGTTTGATTTTATTGGCAAATTCCCTGCCAACAGAATAATCAAAAGGACCAGCAACATTTAAGCCAAATACCACATTAGCATACAACATCACAAATCTCCCTAACCGCATTCGGCTTTTTTATCTCCCTTATTTTATCTCTTATGCGGCTTAATTTTTCCGGATGTTCTTTAAAATCTAAAACTATATTTTTTATCTCTTTGGTTTTTTTTACGCTCCTGCCTATACCGCAGCCTTCTAAAATCCTTACGTTTTCCGTCTCCTGCCCCGGAATAGCGCAGATAAAGATCGGCACCAACTCCATCGCCAGAAACTCTGCTATAGTAAGCCCGCCGGGTTTGGTAATAATTACATCGGATACCTGCATTATTTCCTGCATATTCTCTATGCGGCCCAAAACTAAACAATTTGGATAGTTTTTTAATTTTAATCTACTATGCAATTTTTTATTGCGGGCGCAGACAACCACTAATTGCGCCTCTCTATGCAGCATTGCCGCGCAACGCTCAATTGGCCCAATGCCAAAAGAACCGGTAACAATCAAAACTGTAAACTTATTTTCTATACCTATCTTTTTACATAACTCAGCCCTCGAATGAGGCTTTAAGAATTTAGGATGTATGGGTATCCCTAAATCCTTTATAATGCTTTCCTTCACCCTCATATCAGATAACTGTTTTTTTGTAATTTCGCAAGGCGCTATATACATAAACGTGCCGCCAGAGATCCAAAAAGGATGAACGCAGAAATCAGTTATAACTGAGATTACCTCTGAGTTTATTTTTTTATCCGTTTTCAGGCGCGCGGATATTTCAGATGAGAAAAAATGCGTAGAGATAATAAAATCCGGATTTTGGCGGATTAAAATTGCTTGAAATTTCTTAGTGTTCAAATAGTTTATTAATGCTATGGCCGGCCTTAAAATAAACCGAAACGGCTTAAGGTAAGTCAACCAAAAAATTATTCGCCAGAGAAAAAATGCGTAATTAACTAAAAATAAATAACCTCTATGATAGCTGAACCTGAAAAAGGCATTGGTCTCATCCAATATATCAATTATCTTTACATCTATTCCCTTATGGTTTTCCTTTAAAAAAAAGTATATTGCCTCTGCTGCCTTTAGATGTCCTGCGCCGGCTGAAGCATAGGTTACTATAATTTTCATACTTAAAGCTCATCCGCCTGCAAGATAGGCACATGCAGCATAAAGGTCTTTAAAAATAAAATCCGGCTGGGCCTCCCAGTTTTTACGGTTTAGCAGTTTTTCTTTTCCTGAAAGGACTAAGATAGATTTACAACCAGCGGCTTTTGCAGCGCTTATATCACGAATAGTATCGCCGATAAAGAATGCGCCTTTAAGACTTGGGCGGCCGCCTGAGTTACTTGCTAAGCACAGGTTTTTTATTGCCAAGTGCAAAAGGCCTGGACGCGGCTTCCTGCAGGAACAATTCGCTTCTGGCGGATGAGTGCAATAATAAACCCCGTCTATTTTACCATGAGATTCCTCTATTTTACGCAGCATATTCCCTGTAATAATATCTAAGGCCTGCTGGCTGAATATGCCCTTTCCTACCCCTGCCTGATTTGAAATTATAAACAGTTTAAAATTATTGTCTTTAAGGATTGCAATTGCTTTTTTTACGCGCGGAAGAAACCTAAAATTCCTCCAGCTGGTAACATATTTTTTATCACCCGGGTATTTATTAATTACACCGTCTCTATCTAAAAAAATTATCTTCACGTTGATCTTTTAGCATTAACTGATTTAATTTCTTCCATGGAAAGTAATTGCCAGGACATTCTGTCCTAGCCCCGGGAACCTGGCCATGGCCCATAATATTCTTTAGCGGAATATTATAATAATTCTTTAGGATTTTTATCAAATAAACCAAGGAAGCCAATTGTTTTTCAGAAACATTTTCTTTGCTAAAATTCCCTACCATGCATATCCCGATTCCTTTATAATTCATACCCGATGCCTTGCAGTGCGCGCCGTTTTCCTGCCTGATCCAGCGCGGCGAAACTTCTATCTGGCCATTCTCTTTTCCTGAGGTGCCGTTATTAATAATAAAATCATACCCTAACCCGGAAAATCCTCTTTTTAAATGCAGATTAAATAAAGACAGGGAATTTCCTCCGTCTGTAGCGCTGTGATGGATTATTATATATTTCCATTTCTTAGATTTATACAACGGAACTACCGGCCTAAGCGGCGCTGCCCTAGGTATAAGCAGGCGCTGCCCCATTTCCAACTCCTGGGCGTTCTTTAAATTGTTCGCCTGCATAATATCGGCTATCTGGACATCATATACCTTGCTGATGCGCCAGAGTGTCTCAGCCGGGGCAACAGTATGAAAAATATCCTGCCTTAAAACAGGCCCGCTAATCAAAGGACAGATTTCCTTTGCCGGATAAGTTGAAGGCTTCATCGGCAGGGTCGCACAAGAACTCAAAATAATCGCAAGGCCTGTTATTGAAACTAAATAAATTAACCTCTTCATTTCTCCTTACCGCACCTTTTTTTTAGAAAACAGGAAAGCTAAAAGGCGCCTCTGCTAAGCCTTCACTACAAAAATCCTTGACTATAACATATTTTATCACAAAGATCATAATTGTAAACCTATTCGGAAGTAATCGCTGAGAATAATACCATAGATCATTACCCCCCTGCTTATAAGAAGGATACGCTCATTTTATCCCCTATCAAACTGCACCATTTGATAACGCAACCCTATGCCCCACATGCAAAGAGCCCTTGGGACTGTTGCGAAATAGCCTAAAATAACGATGTCAAGTGATTTGTTTTCTCGTCGGTGATTTAAGTGAAATTTGAACCCAGATTTTGCATTAGGAATTAAGTTTTAATAGGAAAAGGAGCGCTAAAATCAACGAGTCTGCTGAATAAA
>JASEHM010000067.1:197-5991 GCA_030018895.1 Candidatus Omnitrophota bacterium | reverse complement strand
ATATTCTATCTACAAAAAAGGATAAAGAATTGGATATAGCTAATCTAAAAACACAGTTGAGTTCCCTAATTAGACTACAGGCAATTGACAGTGAAATATACGCCTTAAAAAGAGAGGTAGAAGCAAAGCCGCAGGAAATAAAAACGCTTGAAACTGCTTTTGAAGAGAAAAAACAGAGCGTAAGTAATTTAGAAAAAGAATCTTTGGGTTTACAGAAACAAAAAAAAGACAGGGAACTTGAATTAGCCGCAAAAGAAGAAGGCACAAAAAAACTCCAGGGCCAGCTTTTTTCCCTTAAAACCAACAAGGAATACCAAACAATGCTGCAGGAAATAAAAAATGTTAAAGCTGATGCCTCAGTAATAGAAGATAAAATTTTAGAGATATTCGACCAGGCAGATAGAACAAATATTAAGATAGACCAGGAAAAACAAAAGCTTAAGGAAGAGGAAAAAAAATTTAATGAAAGTAAGAAGCATTTAGAGGACAGAATAAAAGAGATTGATGACAGACTTGCGCAATTAGAGGCTCAGCGCAAGCAAGTTGAGCCTGAGATTGATCCTAAAATTTTACCGCAATATGAAAGGATATTGCACAATCGAGACGGCTTAGCCATAGTCAGGGTAGAAAATGAATCCTGCCAAGGCTGCAATATGTTTGTCCCGCCGCAGGTAATAAACCTTATAAAGATGTACGAACGTATTATTATCTGCGAAACTTGCAACAGAATATTATATATAAATGAGGGAGATTGATATTTACATAGACGGCGCATCAAAAGGAAATCCAGGGCCAAGCGGAATCGGCGTAGTTATTTACGAGAGAGCAGAAGTTATTAAGAATATCTCTCATCATATTGGCAGCACCACAAACAATGTCGCGGAGTATACAGCATTAATTTTTGCCTTAGAAGAGGCACTCCTGCTTAAGGCAGAGGTTCTTAATATCAACACAGACAGCCAGCTATTATATAGGCAAATAAATAAAGTTTACAAGGTAAAGAGCCCTAATATTACAAAATTATACAATCAAGCAATACATCTTATATCTAAATTTAGAAAAGTTTCCTTCACAAACATCAGGCGGGAAGAAAATCAAAAAGCAGATAAATTAGCAAGTAAAGCAGCGGAAAATCAGAGTTAAGAGTTAAGAGTTAAGCGTGTCAATAATTAGTGGTTATACATTCGCGGTTACTCGTGTCCAAATTAGACGTTACTTATCGACGTGAAATGTATTTTGAGATATCAAATTTGTCATACCCACGAAAGCGGGTATCCAGATTCTTTTTCTCGTCGTGGATTCCCGCTTAAAGATTGCGGGAATGACACTCTATCAGCTAATTTAGACAGCAATGATTCGCGGTCATAAATTAGTATTAACTAAGTTAAGATAGGTAGGATGTGGCTGCTCGCCATAATTTGTGGCGAGAGGAAAGTCCGGGCTCCAGAGGACAACGCGCTCTCTAACACAGAGCGTCTCGTCGTAATTTATTGCGACGGACAGGGAAAGTGCCACAGAAAATAAACTACCCCGTCATATCCACCAAGATTCGTAACGGATACGGCAGGGCAAAGGTGAAAAGGCGGTGTAAGAGACCACCGTAACCCATAGCGATATGGGCTGCATGGAAAACCCCGCGTGGAGCAAGGCCCAATAATCCCGCCTTTCCTAACTAATTGAGCTCTCAAAGTATTTTTTTGGGGGAAGAATTTTAGGAAGAAAAGTGGTCCGCTTGAGTTCCTCAAGTAAATCTTGAGAAAGGGCGGGAGGGTTGGCTGCTTGAGTCCTGATGGCAACATCAGAACCTTAGAGGAATAGCCACTGCAAAACAGAACCCGGCTTATTCTACCCGTCTTATTCGTCGTTAGTTATTCGTAAGCAGTATATTCGTCGTTCGTCATTCGTACATCGTACAAAAGAAAAACGATGTACGAATGACGAACGACGAGCAACTAACAGCCAATAACTATTAAAAGGAGGAAAACATGTCCGGTCATTCAAAATGGAAAACAAATAAAGGCAAAAAAATGGTGGCAGACGCCAAAAAAGGAGCTGCTTATACAAAACTTATTAAAGAAATCACGGTTGTTGCCCGCGAAGGCGGCGGCAATCCTGATACCAACATCAAGCTGCGCACAGCTATGGCCAGGGCAAAAGAAGCTAATATGCCTTCTGAGAACGTTAAAATGGCAATAAAACGCGGCACAGGAGAATTGCCCGGGATTATTTATGAAACAGTTGCATATGAAGCATACGGTCCAGGCGGAGTTGCAATCATAATAGAAGCCCTAACTGACAACAAAAATCGCACCACTGCGGAAATACGCAATATCATGTCTAAAAAAAGCGCTAATATGGCCGGCGCAGGCGCAGTAAACTGGATGTTCACGAAAAAAGGATACTTTCTTATTGATAAAACTCAAGCAAAAGAGGAAGAACTAATGTCCATAGTTCTGGACGCAGGAGCTGAGGATTTTAAATCCGATGATAAGAATTACGAAATTACTACCTCAACGCAGGACTTTGAAAAAGTAAAACAAGCGCTTTGCGAAAAAAAAATAACCTGCCAGGATGAAGAAGTAACCATGATTCCTTCTTCAACAATAAAACTAACCGGCAATGATGCAAAACAACTGCTATCATTAATTGATGCCTTGGAAGAACATGATGACGTCCAGGAAGTTTACGCGAATTTTGATATTCCTGATGCAATAATGGAAGAATTAACTTCAAAACAAGAATCCTAACAACCAAAGGATGATAATTTTAGGCATTGACCCTGCATTAACAATCACCGGATATGGAGCAATTGAGGCAAAAAATTCCGGATTAAGATTAATAGAGGCAGGGATAATAAAAACTTCGCCTCAGGATCAAATGCCCAGCCGATTATATAAAATATACAGAGCGATAAAGAAGTTGGTCTTGGATATCAAGCCGGACACAGTAGTGCTTGAAAAATTATATGCGCATTACCGTCATCCTACCACTGCATACCTCTTAGGACAGGCACGAGGGGTAATTTGCCTGGCCGCTGCAATGCAAAATCTACCCTTAGCAGAATATGCAGCTACTAGAATAAAAAAAGCAGTCGTAGGCCAGGGACTGGCTTCTAAAAATCAGGTACAGAGGATGATTATGGAGCTTCTTAATTTAAACGAAACACCTAAATATACAGATGTAACTGATGCCTTGGCTTTAGCTATTGCGCACAGTTACTTTATAAAAACAGCAGCGAATAGAACCGGTTGAGGCTTGATGATTGCGCGTATCTGCGGAAAAATAACAGAACGAGGCGCTAATTTTTTACTTATTGATATTAATGGCATTTCTTATAAGGTATTTACGCCGCAAGCAGTTATGCAGCACTTAGATGAAAATATAGCTGGCGACAATACAATCAGCCTTATAACCTACCATTATTATCAGGTAGAGCCGTCTAAAAGCATTCCTATATTAATCGGTTTCTTAAATGAAATAGAAAAAGAATTCTTTGAAGCTTTTATTACTGTTTCCGGCGTTGGCCCGCGGGCAGCATTAAAAGCATTAAATAAACCAACAGCTCATGTGGTACGGGCAATAGAAGAAGCGGATACAAGTTTTCTACAGTCCTTACCCGGGATAGGCAGACAAAGGGCAAAAGAAATTGTGGCAAAACTTCAGAACAAGATAGGCAAATTTGGCTTGATACAGGATGATAAGCTAGGAGAACAAAAAACAAAAACCATAGATATCGAAGAAGATGCCTTAGCCGTGCTTATACAATTAGAATACAAAAAAGCAGAAGCCTCTAACATGATAAAAAAAGCGCTGGAGATTTCGCCTAATATAAAAACAACTGAAGAATTATTGAATCTGGTTTATAAACAAAAGAAACCCGTGCCTAACAAGTAGAGAGAATGTAATTTTAATATGTCAGAAAATAACAATATCTTAACCTCAAACGAAATGAAGCTCTGCCCCGCTCATAAGGCAGAGGCGGCTTCTGAAGCGAAAAACTTTCACCCCGCCTTAAACCAGGGCGAAAGTATAAAATCAATAATAGAGGCCCTGCTTTTTTCAAGCGAAAGGCCATTAACTACTGAACAACTAAAAAAGGTTATAAATAATTTAGAAGCAAAACAGATAAACAAGGTTATGGAAGAACTAAAATTAGAATACGAAAAAACTAACCGGGGCCTGCGCATCATTGAAGTAGCAGGCGGTTTCGTGATGACAACAGCGCCGCATCTAAGCGTATTTCTTAAAAGATTGTATAAAGAACGGCGCGCTGAAAGATTATCAAAACCCGGCCTTGAAACCTTAGCTGTAATCGCTTACAAGCAGCCGGTAACCAAATTCCAGATACAATCCTTAAGAAACGTGAATATTGACGGGGTTATGAACAGCCTTTTAATTAAAGGCCTTATCCGTATTTCAGGAAGAAAAAAAGCCCCTGGCCGGCCTTATGTATTTGGAACAACTAAACAATTCCTTGAACATTTCGGGCTTAATTCTCTACAAGAACTGCCTAAAATGGAAGAATTCTCAAATTTCGCCCAGCAGAAGAATCTTATAGAATGCCTCAAGCGGATGAAAGAGGCCGAAGGAAAAACTGAAAAAAATATAACAGAGATACCGGAGGATACCAATGGATCTAAAGAACTTGCGCAAGAAAATTGATAACGTTGATAGAAAAATAGTTGAATTCTTAAATAGCCGCGCCGAAATTACTAAAGATATCGCCAGAATAAAAACAAAAAAAGGGATAAGCGCTTATTCTCCGGACAGAGAAAGGGACGTTTTAAATAAATTGAACGCCATAAACTCAGGGCCGTTAAACCAAAAAGCCTTAGAGGCAATATACCGCGAGATAATGTCTGCGAGCCTTTCTATGGAAAAAAAATTAAAAGTCGCCTACCTTGGGCCAGAGGCATCTTTTACGCAATTAGCCGCTTTAAAAAGGTTTGGCTCACAGGTAGAATATATCGCCTGTGGCTCCATAACTGATGTATTTCTGGAAGTTGAAAAAAACAGCGCTGATTTTGGCGTTGTGCCGATAGAAAATTCTATTGAAGGCGCGGTTTCGCATACTATGGATATGTTCGTAGATTCAGAATTAAAAATTTGTGCTCAAATAATCCTGGATATTTCGCATAATCTATTATCAAATTATCCAAAAAATCAAATTTTTCGCCTGTATTCTAACCCCCAGGTTTTTGGCCAATGCCGTATTTGGCTTAAAGAGAACTTGCCGGAGGCAGAAAAAATAGAGGTTTCCTCTACCACCCGCGCAGCGCAAGAAGCCCAAAAAGAAAAAAACAGCGCGGCCATTGCCTCGCTCCTGGCTGGTAAGCTTTACAAATTAAAGGTAATCGCCTCAGATATTGAAGATTCTCTGCATAATATTACTAAGTTTTTTGTTATTGGAAAAACAGAGGCAAAACAAACCAGCAATGATAAAACTTCAATCCTGTTCTCTATTAAAGACAGGGTAGGCGCATTATATGAGATGCTTCTGCCTTTTAAAAAATACGGCATCAATCTTACCAAAATAGAATCCAGGCCTTCAAAAAAGAAGGCCTGGGACTATTACTTCTTTGTTGATTTAGAAGGCCATAAAGACAATAGGCACATTAAAAAAGCGCTTTCTGAATTAGATAGTAAGTGTAAATTTTTAAAAGTATTGGGATCATATCCGGCAGGAGAATAACGGTTTTGGCTAGAAGAAGCCAAACCATTGCCTTGCGGCTTATGGCTTTGGCTAGAAGAAGCCAAACCATTGCCTTGCGGCTTATGGCTTTGGCTAGAAGAA
>JASEHM010000067.1:0-98 GCA_030018895.1 Candidatus Omnitrophota bacterium | reverse complement strand
AGCCAAACCATTGCCTTGCGGCTTATGAATTTAGGTTCTTTCATAATTAACTTGAACCTTGAATAATAGTTGTCATTGTCCGGCTTGACCGGACAATC
>JASEHM010000066.1 GCA_030018895.1 Candidatus Omnitrophota bacterium | reverse complement strand
CGGCGAAGCAATCTCCGACGGTGATAGAGATTGCTTCGGGCCTTCGGCCCTCGCAGTGACGGTGTTTTTGTCATTATGGCACAGTCTGATTGTCGAGGTTTAACCGGACAATCCAGGAGTCTGTCTCCTTGGATTCCCGCTGGAGTTTACCCCCGTGAAAACGGGGGCGGGAATGACAAGAACCTGAATAGAAAAGGCGAAGAATGATATTGGTAAAAGATGTTTTTCTATTTTCTCTTTATTCGCAAGTAGTTACAACTATTTTTTTACACTTATTACGAAAGAACCATAACTTATGCTAAATACGATTCCGGAAATAATAGAAGATCTAAAAAACGGTAAAATGGTTATTGTGGTAGATGATGAGGACCGTGAGAATGAAGGCGATCTTTTGATAGCGGCATCTTCTGCCACTCCAGAGCAGATTAATTTTATGGTTAAATATGGCAGGGGCCTTATTTGTGTGCCTATGGAAGAAGAAAGATTAAAGCAACTACATCTGGAGCCTATGTTGCAGGAAAAAACTAAAAAAGAAGATCCTTTTGCCACTGGCTGGATGATTTCTGTGGATGCTGCCAAGGGGATAACTACTGGGATATCTGCTTATGACCGCAGCCACACGATAAAAATACTCATTGACCCTCAGGCAAAGATTGAAGACCTGATTCGTCCGGGCCATATTTTTCCTTTAAGGCAGCGCAACGGCGGGGTTTTAGTAAGGGCAGGCCATACTGAGGCAACAGTGGACCTAATGAAGTTAGCAGGCTTGTATCCTGTTGGTGTAATATGTGAAATTATGAATGATGACGGCACAATGGCGCGGCTTGAACAATTGATTGATTTTCGCAAGCGCCACAATTTAAAGATTTGTTCTATTGCTAGTCTTATTGAATATAGAAGGTGTTATGAAAAATTAATAGAGAAGGTGGCTGAAGCTAATCTTCCTACGGAATTTGGCAATTATAAAATGATTTTGTATCAGGACAAAACCAATAACAAAATACATATTACGCTTATTATGGGCGAATTAAAAGGGAATACGGCACTTGTGCGGGTGCATTCTGAATGCTTAACAGGAGATGTTTTTAGTTCTTCACGTTGTGATTGCGGCTGGCAATTAAAAAAGGCAATGTGCCTTATTGCTAAAGAAGGGAAAGGGATTATACTTTACATGAATCAGGAAGGCCGCGGTATTGGCCTCATTGATAAGATTCGTGCTTATGGCTTGCAGGATACAGGCTTAGATACGGTTCAGGCAAATGAGGCATTGGGCCATAAGGCTGATTTAAGGGATTATGGTATTGGCGCGCAAATTTTGGTTGATCTGGGAGTTAAAAATATTAGGCTGCTTACAAATAACCCCTGTAAGATTGTGGGATTAGAAGGGTATGGTCTGCGTGTAATTGAACGTATTCCTTTAGAGGTAGAGCCTAATCCGACTAATTATCGTTATTTAAAGACTAAAAAGGAAAAATTAGGCCACAATTTAACAATTTAATGCAACTGCAGAGAGCGCAGAGAAAGTAAATCTGCAATCTTCGCGGTTACAGTGGCTTTCGTTAAAGGAAACGAAACCACTGTCTTGTGGCTTGGAGAGGAGAAAAAATGGTAAAGACGACAGAAGGAAACATGATTGCAAAAGGCAAGAGGTTTGCTATTATTGCTTCACGTTTCAATGATTTTGTTACCAAGGAGTTAATTGCTGGTTGTGAGGACACTTTAATAAGGCATGGCGCTGAGGGTAAGGATTTAACCTTAATTTGGGTTCCTGGCGCATTTGAGATTCCTTTAGTTAGTCAGAAATTAGCTAAATCTAAAGTATATGATGCGATTATTTGTTTAGGGACTGTTATCCGCGGGGCAACTCCGCATTTTGATTATATTGCCTCTGAAGTGGCTAAAGGCATAGCTAAGGTATCCCTTGATACGGGTTTTCCAGTAATTTTTGGCGTAATTACCGCAGATACCATTGAGCAGGCAGTAGAGCGTGCAGGGACAAAGGACGGGAATAAAGGCCGTGATGCCGCATTATCTGCTATTGAGATGGCGAATTTGATTGAAAAGATTAAATAAGTGAGGGTTAATTTACCCTGCACCGTATGGTGCAGGGCTCATTAAATATGCGAAGACGTACACGTAGCCGAGAATTTGCTTTACAGGTTCTTTACCAGATTAATATTACCGCTGACAGCTATGATATAGTCCTTGATAATTTCTTTGCGGCTCAAAGCGAAGAAAGAATTGACGAGGAAATTAAAGGTTTTACAGTTGAACTTGTTAAAGGCGTTATAGATAACTTAAACCTGATAGATGATAAGATTAGCCTGTACGCAGCCAATTGGGAGCTTGAGCGCATGGCGATTGTGGATAGGAATATATTAAGATTGGGTTGTTTTGAGCTGCTTTTTCGCGATGATATTCCGCCTAAAGTTTCTATTAATGAGGCGGTTGAACTTGCTAAAAAATACTCCGGGCCAGAAGCAGGAAAATTTGTTAATGCCATATTAGATAAAGTCAATTTAGAAAGGAATAAACAGGCCTAGGGATGAAATTCGCAGATTTGCATTTGCATACCTTTTTTTCTGACGGAACGTACTCTCCGAAGGAATTGATTCTAGAGGCTCAAAAAGCAGGGCTTTGCGCGATTGCAATTGTTGACCATGACACTATTGGGGGTATTGAGCCAGCTTTTGATTTAGCCGCAGACAGAGATATTGAGGTTTTACCCGGCATTGAGTTTACCGCTGAATATGATAATAAAGAGGTGCATATTTTAGGTTATTTAATAGATTATAAAAATAAGGTTTTAACAGAAAAATTAGAAATCTTGCGAAAATACCGGCAGGAAAGAGCATATAAAATAATAGATAAATTAAAAGGAATGAATATAGTTTTGGAACCTGAGGCGGTATTTAGTAAAGTTAAAGAGGGCACTGTGGGAAGGCTGCATATTGCCCGCGCAATGATAGAAAAAGGCTTAGCTAGTTCAATCTTTGAGGTTTTTCAAAAATACATCGGTGACAAATGCCATGCATATGTTTCGGGTTTTAGATTTTCTCCTTCTGAGGCAATAAAATTAATAAAGGATGCAGGAGGTATTCCTGTTTTGGCCCATCCTTATAGTCTTTATAATGATGAGTTGGTCCTTAAGTTTATTGAGGATGGGCTTATGGGGCTCGAGGTTTATTATCCTGAACATTCCCAAGGGGTGACAAATTTTTATTTGGGCTTGGCGCAAAAATACAATTTAATAGTTACTGGCGGCTCTGATTGCCATGGAAAGGCAAAGCCGGATGTTAAGGTCGGCCGTGTTAAAATACCTTATGAACTGGTGGAGAAACTTAAAGAAGCTAAAAAGAAACTTTGATAATTAGCGCTGCGTTAGCAAGAAGGAGATTTTTAGATGAAAAAAGACCATTTATATTTTATGAATTTGGCAATGAACTTAGCCCTAAAGGGTAAAGGTAAAACTTCGCCTAACCCTATGGTAGGCGCATTGGTAGTAAAAAATAACAGGATTCTGGGTAAGGGTTTTCATGAAAAGGCAGGATTAGCCCATGCTGAGATTATTGCTTTAGATGAGGCTAAAGAAAAGTCAGAAGGGTCAACATTGTATGTAACCTTAGAACCCTGTGTCCATTTTGGCAGGACTCCTCCTTGTGTTGAGAGGATAATTAAAAGTAAAGTAAAAGAGGTTGTTGTGGGAATGCTTGATCCTAATCCGCTGAATAATGGTAAAGGGATAAATTTACTCAGGCAAAATGGAATAAAAGTTGAGGCAGGGTTTTTAGAAAACGAATTAAAAAAGTTAAATGAGGTTTTTATAAAATATATCACAAAAAAACTTCCCTTTGTTACGATTAAAGTAGCGCAATCATTAGATGGCAGGATTGCTACCAGAGAGGGTGATTCTAAATGGATAACTTCTGATAAATCCCGGATTTTTAGCCATCGCCGGCGCGCAGGATATGATGCAATTATGGTGGGCGCTAATACCGTTTTAAGAGATAATCCAATGCTGAATGCGTGGTTTTCTAAAAAGCAGCCTAAAAAAATCATCGTGGATAGCGAACTTAGTATTTCTGAAAATGCCAATATCTTTTCTTCTCAAGTACCGGTTATAATTGTTACTTTACCTGTAGAGCCGGGCCAGGAAACAGAGAACAGAAAGGCATTATCCCAAAAAGCAGTTATTTTAGAGGTTAAAGGAAAAGCCGGTCAGATTAACCTAAAAGAGATGATGAGAAAATTAGCAAAGATAGAGATAGCAAATATCATTGTTGAGGGAGGCGGGATGCTGGTTGGCTCTTTATTTGACGAAGGCCTTGTGGATAAAATCCTGTTTTTTATCAGCCCTAAAATTATCGGAGGCAAAAACGCAATCAGCTCAGTTATGGGCAAAGGCAGAGCTCGTATAGATAATGTGATTAAGGTTAAAGATATGGAACTTAAACATTTTGGCGAAGATATTTTAATTGAGGGGAACATTTGATGTTTTCAGGCATTATTGAGGAATTAGGGCAGGTAAAAAAGATCTCCAGATTTGGTACAGTTAGCTGCCTTCAGATTATTGTGAAAAAAGTTTCTACGGATGTTAAGGTGGGTGATAGTATTTCCGTAAATGGTACTTGTCTTACAATGGTAAAAGCAGAGGGGGATGTTTTATCTTTTGAGATGATACCTCAGACTTTTAAGAATACAAATTTAGGAAATCTGCGTATTTCGGATAAGGTGAATCTTGAGCGCAGCCTAAAGATAGGGGATAGATTAGGCAGCCATTTTGTTACCGGGCATATAGATTGCCTTGGCGTCATCCGTAAGAAAACCTGTATCTTAGGAAATCTGTGTTTTGAGATTGCTGTTCCCGTAGAATTTATAAAGTATTGCAATCCTAAAGGTTCTATTGCAGTGGATGGCGCAGGCTTGACCATAGTTAATAAACGCTCTAACATTTTTATAGTTTACATCATCCCGCATACTTTTAAAAACACCACATTGGGTTTTAGAAAACCTTCAGATAAAGTTAATATTGAATTTGATATTTTTGCCAAGAAGCAATTGAGTAATTAGACGGGGAGTGGCTCAGTTTGGCTAGAGCGTTGCGTTCGGGACGCAAAGGTCGGCGGTTCAAGTCCGCCCTCCCCGAGTAAATCAGAATGAAGAATTAAGAATTAAGAGTGAAGATTGAAGCAGAATTAAGAGTTAAGAAAAAGAATAGCATAGAAAATAGTGTCGTTTCTGCGTAACCTATTGAGCAAAAGGTAGTTACGCAGAAACGATACTAAATATTCGACACTAAATATTCCTAAATATTCCAATTGTCAAAAAGTAATGTATATTTTGTCTTAGGGTTTCAATGCAATAACATAAATTGCGACATTAGTCTATTAATTGTTAGATTAAAAAGAAAAAATTAAAATAGGAAATTTAGCTTAGGAGGTGACCTGAATGGGCAGAAAATTTGGTGTATCATTTTCTTGGAAACGCGCCTTAGGAATTTCGAGCGCAAAGGCTGGTATTTCTAGGAAAATAGGTATTCCTTTAACCAAAACTGGGAGACAACAAAAACTTGGGCGTTTGATAATGAAATTGTTTGGTTTCAAGTAACCACAGATATAAGGAGGTTGTGTCAATGAGTTCAAAAGGGCAATTTACAGGAATGAGAGGAGTATATCTTGTTGCAGCAGAACTTTCACACCTTGGACTTATAGCCTCACCAACTTCACGAAGTGCGATTGGTGCAGATATTCTGGCTACAGATCAAAAATGTCAACGGGCTTACTCAATACAAGTAAAAACAAACGCAACAACTTTTAACTTTTGGTTACTGAATAAGGAAGCTAAAAAAATAAAATCGCCCTCTTACTTTTATGTTTTCGTAAATCTTAGGCCTAAAGGCGAAATTGAATATTACATTGTTCCCAGTTTTGTTGTAGCTATCAAAATAAAGGTAGAAAAATCAAAAAAAGGAAGTATTTGGTATTCTTTCTCATTACAAGATGCAAAAAAATATAAAGACAAATGGAACCTATTCGAAAATCCAAAATAAATAATCTACAACTCAATCCAGTGAACTTTACCGCCGCCCTTCGGGCGTC
>JASEHM010000065.1 GCA_030018895.1 Candidatus Omnitrophota bacterium | reverse complement strand
TTCTGGCTTGCAGGGCTCGCAATGACGGTGTTTTTGTCATTATGACACAGTCTGATTGCGAGGTAGCCTAAATGACACAAAAGGCTATTATGAAGCAATCACAAAATAAAGATTGTTTCGCCTCACGCTCGCTCTTAACACAGGCTTAACGTTTTTTAGCTAACTCCCTCTCCTTAATCTTCTGCACCTCTAAAGCAACCTGCTCAGGGGTTTTTTCTCCAATAATAATCAACTGAATCCCTTTATCCCATGCCTCTATTACCTGAGGAAATTCTGAAACACCCCACACATTTGGATGCGTCGCATATTCCATGCCTTGGGCAAACTGCGCTAAAATCTTAGGGATCTTGCTTAGACACTCTTTGTTTGCCGGCAAATTATTAGTGGCCTCGGATAAATAAGCCTGTTGAGAAACGCTGGTAAGCCATTTTAGGAATTTTACTGCCTCTTCTTTTTTAGGAGACTCTGCATTCACCATAAATGACGAACCTGCCCCGCCCCAGATATTTAAGGCAAAGTTCTCTGAGGCCTTCGGAGGCAGCATAACCCCATAATCAAGTTCGGGATTCATATCCTGATAAACATTCACGCACCAAGAACCATTAAAGGCAAAAACAGCTTTTTCAGTTGCAAAAAGCTGCTCTGCAGATTTGTTTACCATAGCAATTATACTACTAGAGAGAATTCCACAGTCCCGCATCTCTTTAAAAAGCCCTAACACCTTAATCCAGTCCGGATCAGTATAAGGAATCTCGCCCTTTATAGTAGCAATAACCTTATCCTCTCCCATAATATTAAAGGCATAGTTATTAGCAAAACAATCAATCATCCAGACCTCTCCCCAGCCAGAAACTAATCCCTCTAACTGGGCATCTTTAATTTTTTTGCCCATACTTATTAATTCCTGAAAAGTGCTTGGGGGTTTTCCGGAATTAAGTTTAAGTTTTTTAAGGAGGTTTTTATTATAAACCATCTGGATAGTCATTATATCTATGGGCACGCCATAGATACCGCAAGGTACGCCATAACTGTTATCCTGCCCAAACTCATTTACTGCCAGGGCCTTGCTAAAAAAAGCATTTTCCCAGATATTGTTATCTGCCTGCATATAAGGAGTCAGATTTAAAATATAACCTGCTTTTATAAATGAGGCAAAGTCTTTTTTTGTAGCTAAAATACCGAATATGTCAGGAAGATTTACGCCTTGCGCAGCTGCACGCACTTTTTGAGAATATGCATCAGATGGGGCATAAAGTTCAAAATTTACTTTTATTCCGGTTTCTGCCTCGTATCTTGCGCTAAGCTCCTTAAAAGCAGGTTCCCTATCAGTCATCCAATGCCAAACAGTAATGGTCTTTTTGGCTGCCCCTTCTTTGTTAGCACAGCCGGAAAGAACCAAGAGCCAAGAACCAAAAACCAAAAACCAAATTAGAAATTTAAACCTAACTGGCAGCCTTTGCATTATCCTTCTCCTTAGTTTTTTTCTTAAGCCACAATACCCTGGCCATGCCCATAAGTTCTGCTTTTTCTAAGCGCAAGCCTGCGCGATAATTTCCAGCATGAGATGATGGCCTCAACCAAACCACTTCTGCGCGGCTATAAAACGGCTCATGTTGGTCAGGGATATCTAACCACACTTCTAAAGAGATATTTTTAGGTAATTTCTCAGTAGTTACCAGGCCAAAGCCATCAGCGCTAATATTAGTTGTTTGCGCCTTGCCTTGCCTGCCGCTAAAAGAATCTAAAAATCTCATCTCTAACTTTGCGTCTATCCGGGCAAATATTCTACGGTCCTCCATTTTACCCCCCCTTTTTTTTCTCTCTCTCAATCTCCTTTACCCCTCAGAATGGGTGTACGAAAATACGCGGGATAAATTCATTAAATCTGCCTTTTCTAAGTTTATACCTATTTCGTATTCCTTTTGACTGCAGGGCTTAGACCAAGCTACTTCGCCCCGCGCGTAAACAGGTTCTTTTTTATCCCCTAATCCAATCCAAATCTCCAAAGGAATTCGCACAGATAAGTTTTCCTGTGTAATTATACCTATGCCTTTGGCGCAGATATCGCGGGTTAGGGCTGTTCCTTCCTTTGAATTATCAAGATTCAAAAAATTAACCGGAAGTTTTACTACAAATCTTTGAAATACCCTGCGATCCTCCATGGGCCTCCCCTCTTCTTCTTCAAATGCTGTATCCCACCATCTTTTCGTAAATTCCTGCCTGCAGTTATTTCGCAAGAAACAATAAATTTTTTCTTTATCCGCATCTTTTATTCTAAAGAAGTATACACCATAAACATAGTATTCGTCAATGGTTTTTTGCCAGGCAACCCAAGCCTCTACATTCAGGACAGTTTCATCAGGAAAAACTAACGTCAATTTGAAAAAACTGTCTCTGGGAAAATACAGGCCTGTAATAATCTGACCCCCCTGAAAATTCAGATCCTTAATTGTGCAACCAACAAAATCCAATGCACCCTCTAATTTCACCTTTGCCTCAAAATCAGTCTGCCACCGGACATACCGTCTTAGATTTGTCATAATCTCTTTTCCTTTCGCATTGCGTATTACTTATGCGTAACTCAATAGAATCTCAATTACCCATTATTTTATATTTTATCATTATTTTCCATTATCCTCTAGTACTAATACTCTCTTCTCATTCCTCCCCTTGCATCTCACTGTCCCGATTGCGCTGGAAACAGTTTCCCTTTTACGTTTCCCTTTTACTTTTAATAGGAGAATTTCCTTTGCCATTATCAACGGAAACACTGGAGAGTTCATTTTTATTATTAAGGCGAAGCTCAATAGTTAATAAATCTACCGCCTTTTGCATATATTTTAGCATTAGTTTTTTCACCCAGAAATTTTTCACATATTCTTGTATTTCACTTATTGCTTCTTGTATATCTTCTAAAGAATAAGATAGCGTGTTTTGTTCAAGTTTTATTATTATATTTAGTTTTTTTTTCTCTTCGGGTACCCTCTTTAGCATGTTTATCGCCCGAAGAATCTGATTATAAACACTTACCCTCGTCATCAAATCTTGCATCTTTTCCTTATCAAAAAGGTTATTTTTAATATATTTCTTAAGTGTCGGAGAAGTAAGGTTTAACGACTTAGCAATCATATCTCGACTAATAAATTCTTTTCTTCCCATTAAAGTTTCGATTTTACCAGGAAGCTGCTCAATAAGTTCAATTTCATTAAATATTGTAATACCAGTTAATATTGGCGCATATCCTACATGTTTTAGTATTTCTTTTCCCGCCTCAGGATATTTTTTTATACGTTCTTTTATTTCACCTATTCCTTTTTCTATTTCTATTAAAAAAAGAGGTGTTAATTCTTGAACAAGCATCTCTACTTTAATTGGTTTTTGTTCCGCTTTGAGAATCCCCCCTAACCTTTTTATCGCCCAAAGAATCTGATTATGAACATCGTACTGCTTTATCAATTCTTGCATCTCATAAGAAGAGTTATTTTTAATATATTTCTTAACTTTATAAACAGAAATCTGTGACAACTCAGCAATCATATCTGGAGTAATAATTGCTTTTTTTTCCATTAAAGTTTTGATTGCATCAGAGATCTTCGTAGGCTCAATTATATTAAACTTTGCATTTGTAATGGGAACATCAGTTTTAATATTAATCAAGGTTTTGCCTGTTTTTATTATTTTTTTTAACAACTCTACCGCCTTTCTTTCGTGTTGATATATGCGTTGCCTGCTACATCCAAGCAAATTCCCAATCTCTTGCAAAGTTAAGGGAACCGTAATAGTAATAGCCTCCTCTAGTGCTTTTTTCCCCTTATCAAACCCTGCAGAATCAATAGAAAAATTTCCTTTGTCACCATCAACTAAACCACTGGAGAATTTGTTCCTATTACTAAAACGAGGCTCAATAAACAGTTTAAGTCCCTCAATTTCTTCATTGTTAAACACTTCTCTGGTAAAAGGCAAGCCATTACGCAAACATACAACCAGCCTCTGGATAAGAGGAAGTTGACGCAAAGCCTTCTTAAGGAGCTCTCTATTCTTTTCAATATCTAATTCTTCCATAATTAATTCTTCCAAATCATCTGCATGTGGATCCCTTATAAAGTCGCCAAGAAAAGCTTCTTCTCCGTTCACGGGTGCAGATAAAGAAACTGTTTGTATCAAAGAAACATTTAAAATTTTTTTTACTTTCTCAACTGGCCACTCTAAGGCTAAAGCAAGTTCGCCAATTGTCGGATCTTTTTGAAGCTTCTGGATTAATTCTTGCTCTGTGCTCTTAAGCTTTGCGCGCTCCCGTTGCATATACTTGGGAATCCAAATAGTGCTTTTCTCTTTTTTTATAACATCTCGTATTAACGCCTCAATCCACCAATTAGCATAGACAGAAAAGGATGCGCCTGTTTTATTGTCGTATCTCACTATGGCCTTAGCTAACCCAATCAACCCTGTTTGCTCCAACTCTCCAAGAGATAAAGCCCCAATAAATTTCTTAGCGATGGATTTTACTAAGCTATTATTTTGTTCCATTATCTTCTCTATTGCCTCTCGCCACTGTTGCTCTTTTTTCTCAATCTCACTATTCAAAACAAAAACCTTTTCTTGAAACTCCGGAGAAAGTTGATTGCTCCCTAATTCATTTGTTTCTTTCTTTTTTATAGAAACGGTCATATTCTTAATCAAGTCTACAATTAGAAAAATTAGCTCCGCAGAAAAATTCTTTTCACAATTCTTATTATCCATCAAAGCAAGAATCTCTCGTTTTATTTTATTCTTCTGTTGTGAACTAAAAAAAGATGGTTCATTTTCTATAATTTCATTACCATTGTCCTTTTTATCTAATGCATCTAAAATCCATGACAATATTTTTACAAATAAAGAATTTTCTTTTGTGAAACAGCTTATCAATTCCTTTTTTAACGTATCCATTCCAATAAAAAGATTTAATGGATTTAATAGTGTCGTTTCTTCGCAACCCCTTACGGAAGAAGAAGTTGCAACTAAATTCTCCACCGCTGAGGCGACAGATAGTTTTAAATCAAAATAACATTTTTTAATGATCCTATCTTGCGATATTTCTAAATCACGAAATAATGTTTTTATCTTTTCTTCATCTTGAACATCTTGTGCGGAAATCTCAATAAAATTACCTAAGGTTTCAACCCTATCTAAATTAATGATAAGACTTCCTAATTTATAGATTTCTCTCTCTTTGCGTATGCAGTTTAGTTGTTGATATTCCTCCTTAAATAAAGAAATACACTCCTTATCTAAAGATATTTGAAGACTGGGTTTTATTCTCATATCTGATGGCATAAAGAGGCCTTTATAGGTCAAAGTATATCTGCCATTTTCTTTTCTTATTCTTACTATCTCACCTGTTTCCACAAAATTACCAAGACACTTTATGGAACTGCTTACGCGAGAAGAAGTTATAGATGAATTCCCCCTCCTCCCCTTCCAGACTGTGTCGCAATTCGTGTTTTTCGTCATTGCGAGGAGCGAACGAAGTAAGCGACGAAGCAATCTCCGACGGTGATAGAGATTGCTTCGTCCTGCACCATACGGTGCAGGACTCACAATGACGGTGTTTTTGTCATTATGACACAGCCTGTTCGCCAAGGCGAAGATTGCTGACTGATTAAACGGTAAAGAGAAAACATTCTTTACTGCTACAACTTTTCCCTCGCTAACCACCTCCATCCTTGCAAACAAAGGGGAATTGGAGACTGTGTCCCACTGTCCCAATTGGCTCGGAAACAGTTTCCCGATTACATAAATTCTTGATAGTTTGTCATTCCCCGACTTGTTCGGGGAATCCAGAAATGCTCTTTGGTATCTGGATTGTCCGGTCAAGCCGGACAATGACAATGAACTATCATGAATTTTATCTTTCTCCACTGCCGAGGCCGCACGTTTTAAACTAATGCTTGACAGTTTAATTAGACCTGTGATATATTGTTGTGAAGTGATAGAAAACAGTATGTTTGAATTAAAAATAAGGAGATAAATATGAACTGGCAAGAATACATCGGGTCTGATCCGAATATCTGTCATGGTCAAGTATGTTTCAAGGTAGATGGTAAACTTACCCGCATTATGAT
>JASEHM010000064.1 GCA_030018895.1 Candidatus Omnitrophota bacterium | reverse complement strand
GAAGAGGCTCTATCTGACGGGGCGCAATCATTAATACCCGCAAATTTTAGCAACCTAATGCAAGAGCTAAAAACATTGGCAAAGGCAATAAATAGGGAAATTTAAAAGCAGAGTTAAGAGTTAAGAAGGGCGAAAACCATGAAACTATTTAATAAAATTGCGATAATTGGCGTGGGCCTAATCGGCGGTTCAATAGCATTGGCCTTAAAAAAAAGAGGCCTTGTCGAAAAAATCGTTGGAGTAGCACGCC
This sequence comes from Candidatus Omnitrophota bacterium, assembly GCA_030018895.1. GTDB lineage: Bacteria > Omnitrophota > Gorgyraeia > Gygaellales > Profunditerraquicolaceae > CAKKQB01. The sequence goes on along the minus strand of JASEHM010000064.1, from coordinate 5,913 downwards.
ACAAAAAGAGTTTGCTATTAGCCAAAAAAATAGGGGCAATAGATGAAGGCTCGCAATCTATAAACATTATCAAAGGCTCAGACTTAATAATTCTGGCTGCGCCAATAAATACAATACTTAAGACTGCGCAAAAAATCTCTAAAGTTGCAAGCCCCAAAGCAATAGTTTCTGACGTAGGAAGCACAAAAGAATTAATAGTCTCAAGGCTTGAGAAATTTTTTCCTAATTTCATAGGCGGCCATCCGCTGGCCGGATCTGAAAAAAAAGGGATTATAAACGCGCACCCGGAAATCTTTAAAGGCTCCCTATGTATACTTACCCCGACAAAACTAACAGATTCCAAAGCCTTAAACAAAATAAAGGCCTTATGGCATCAACTTGGCGCTAAGGTAATTTTAATATCCGCTCACGACCATGATGAAATCTTGTCTTTTATCAGCCACCTTGCGCACGCAGCCGCATTTTCTTTAGTTAAAAGCGTGCCGGATAAATTCCTAGAATTTGCCTCAACAGGCTTTAAAGACACAACGCGCATTGCTGCCTCAGAAAGCGAAATATGGTCAGATATACTACTAAGCAATCAGAAAAATGTCTTAAAAGCCATAACCTTATTTCAGGCCAATCTGCTTAAAATAAAAACCGCTATTCAGAAAAATAATAAGAGGCAGCTATCCTCTATTCTGAATAGTGCCAGGAAAAAGAGGCAAAGCATATGAGGCAAAGTATATCAGAGGTAAAATGATTATTGCAATTGACGGCCCAGCCGGCGCAGGCAAAAGCACAATAGCCAGGATAATCGCCAAACGCTTGAGTTTTCTTTATATTGACACCGGCGCAATGTATAGGGCTTTAACACTTAAGGTTCTAGAAACAGACATAGATTTAAAAGAAACTAAAAAAATCATAGAACTAGCATCTAATATAAATATAGACCTGACAAATAACGATGATGGCTCATTAAAATTACTGCTGGATGGAAAGGATGTAAGCAAGGAAATAAGGGAGCCGCAAATCAGTAAATTTGTTTCAGATATCGCAAAAATAAAAGAGGTAAGGCTCTTAATGCTAAAGCTGCAAAGAAAATTAGGCCTGCAAAAAGACAGCGTCTTAGACGGCCGCGATATCGGAACAGTAGTTTTTCCTGACGCAAACAAAAAGTTCTATCTGGATGCGCATTTTAAAGAACGGGTAAAACGCAGGCATCTTGAACTCAATGATTTAGGCAAAAAAATAGACTATGACGATGTCAAACAAGACCTAAGCAATCGCGACACCATAGACTCTACCCGGGAAACCGCGCCCTTAAAAAAAGCTGACGACGCCCTTTATATTGATACAACTGAGATGACCATTGAACAAGTCGTTAATAAAATATTTGAATCGTTATAGTTTAACCTTAACACGCAATACGCATGACGCTTTGTCTACTAAATAAGAATTGCTAAAACGCAAATGAACGCTTTAACGCGAATAAACGTTTTAACGCGAATAAACGCTAATTTGAATATTCGCGTTCATTCGTATTAAATTCGCGTTCTTTCGCGTTCTTTATTCGCGTTAAGTATCATACCTTTATTTAATTGACAAGGCCGCATGACGCATAACGCAATACAAAAACATGGATAAATCCCTAATCCGCAATTTTTCTATTATCGCCCATATTGACCATGGTAAATCAACCCTGGCTGACAGGATACTTGAGGTTACCGGAGCAATAGATAAAAGGCATAAAGGAGAACTGCTCCTGGATGATATGGAGCTGGAAAAAGAAAGAGGCATTACTATCAAGGCTTCAATGGTCAGATTATCTTATAAGGCAGAAAACAATAACATTTATGTTTTAAATCTTATTGACACGCCCGGACACGTTGATTTTACCTACGAAGTATCCAAATCCCTTGCTGCCTGCGAAGGCGCAATATTAATCATAGACGCTGCTCAAGGCATAGAAGCGCAGACTATGGCAAACTATTATTTAGCGCTTGAAAATAATCTGGCTGTTATCCCGGTAATAAATAAAATTGATCTTAGCAGTATTGATATAGGCCGCGTACAAAAACAGATTACCAGCGTTTTAGGGTTTGAGGAAAAGGATATCATTTTGGCTTCTGCGAAAGAAGGAACAGGAATCACGGATATCTTAGAAAGGGTAGTTGCCTTTGTGCCTTGTCCTTGCGGAGAAACAACCCATCCCTTAAAAGCGCTTGTGTTTGACTGCCGCTTTGACATTTTTAAAGGTGTGGTGATTTTTATCAAGGTAGTAGACGGCATAATTAACTCGCATACCCAGATAAAATTAATGCATTCGCAAAAAACCTATAAAATAGAAGAACTGGGCGTTTTGCAAAATTTGAAATATTCAAAAATAGACTCTCTGTCCTGCGGAGAAGCCGGCTACTTTACGGCAAATATCAGAGACCCGAAAGAGATCATTATCGGTGATACTGTAACCAACGTAAAATTGCCCTGCAGCCAGGCATTGCCGGGGTATCGCATAATAAAACCGCTGGTATTTTGCGGAATATACCCGGTAAATCCCGGGGATTTTCCAGTCTTGCGCGATGCCATGGATAAATTAAAACTTTCAGATGGGTCATTTGTATTTGAGCCTGAAAACTCACAGTCATTCGGTTCTGGCTTTCGCTGCGGTTTCTTAGGGCTCTTACATATGGAAATAGTCCAGGAACGGCTGGAGAGAGAATACGACCTAAATTTGATATTAACGGTGCCTAATGTTGTATACAGAATAAGAAAAAAAGACAGCCAGATCATAGATGTGGATACACCGGCAAAACTGCCTCCTCAACAAGACATAGAAGAAGCCCTTGAGCCATACGTAAAGATGTTAATAATTATTCCGATTGATTCAATAGACCCTGTATGCGAATTGACCAAATCCAGGCGCGGAACCTTTAAATCAACTGAATACCTTGGAGAAGACAGGGTAAAACTGGCCTTCAGTATGCCGCTTTCAGAAATAATTGTGGATTTTTATGACCGTATAAAATCTTTAACTAAAGGTTACGGCTCAATTGATTATGAGCTTCTAGATTATCTGCCCACAAAATTAGTAAAATTAGATGTACTGCTAAACTCTATTATTTGCGACGCCTTTTCTTGTCTAATACACAAAGATAAAGCCTTCTCCAAGGCGCATGCGTTAGTAACAAAATTAAAAGAACTAATCCCCAAACAGCTCTTTGAAGTACCTATACAGGCAGCCATAGGCAGCCAAATTATCGCCTCTGAAAAAGTAAAGGCAGCAGGCAAACACGTTACCGCAAAGTGTTACGGCGGAGATATTACACGTAAGCGCAAACTTTGGGAAGGCCAGAAAAAGGGCAAAAAAAGATTAAAACAATTCGGGAAGGTAGAAATTCCGCAAGAGGCATTTTTAGAAGTCTTAAAATTATAAATTTAATCACTAGTAGAAACTATTTATCAGGAGGCTTAATAGATGAAAATGTCGAATAAAAATAAGTCTATAATTAGGGATTGGGTTGAATCAATTGTTGTCGCATTTGTCCTTGCGATGATTATCCGCACCTTTGTAATCCAAGCCTTTAAAATTCCTACCGGTTCTATGCGGCCGACACTTTTAGAAGGAGATTTAATATTGGTAAATAAATTTATTTACGGAGCAAAAATACCTATACCTTTTACTGACTTTAGGCTCCCTGCCTTAAGGCAGCCTAAGAGGGGAGACGCCCTTGTTTTTATTTACCCTGAAGATCCTAAAAAATGTTTTATAAAAAGGATCGCCGGGCTTCCTCATGAAACAGTTGAGATTAAAAATGGGGCACTCTACATAAATGATTCGCCTCTAACAGATTCAATATTCGGAAAGATATTTTACTATAATTACGGAGACTTCCAGTCGCCGGATAAGAAGATTACCGTGCCGGAAAATAATTTTTTTGTTTTAGGCGATAACTCTGCGTCCTCTAAGGACAGCCGTTATTGGGGTTTTGTGCCTAAGAAAAATCTCTTAGGCAAGGCCATGCTGATCTACTGGCCGCCGCAGAGAATTAGGATTATAAAATGAACTTCGCTAACAAAATTTCCCTATTCAGAATATTAAGCGTCCCTTTTTTTATTGCCAGCTTAGCGTATTATTCGCCGGAAAAAAATTATTTTAGGTTTATTGCTTTAGGGATTTTTCTTCTGGCAGTAATATCTGACGCCATAGACGGTTATATTGCCAGGCTCTCAAAGCAAAGCTCAAAGGCGGGCCTGATACTTGATCCCTTAGGAGACAAATTGCTCTTAATGAGCGCCTTTATTTTTCTTTCAGGGGTCAGCAGGCTGCCTTTAAAGTTTCCGCTCTGGGTCACCCTTATAGTGATAAGCAGGGATATAATTATCCTGCTTGGCACTGTACTAATCTTTATGATTAAACAAAAATTAGACATCTATCCTACAAAATGGGGAAAAATCACTACTGTCTTCCAGATGCTTTCAGTTATTTGCCTGTTAATGAATCTTAGATTTTCTAATATTATCTGGTGGCTGGCTGTAATCTTTACGCTCGTTTCAGGGGCAGATTACATAAAAAGAGGATTTAAAATTTTATATGCTTTGGATAATAGCAGGGCTGCTCATTAGTTATCTCATCTCATCTCTCCCCACAGGTTACCTGCTGGGCCGGTTAACAAAACGCATAGATATCAGAGATTTCGGCTCAGGAAACATCGGGGCAACTAATTGCCTGCGTGTTTTAGGCAAAGGCCCGGGTATAGCTGTTTTAATCTTGGATATCCTAAAAGGCTTCTTTCCTGTAATCTTTTTCGGGAGTATATTAAGCGCAAAAAATACAGCTATCCCTCAAGAACTGCTGCTGATTGCCTTAAGTATAGCCTGTATCTGCGGACACAATTGGACAATATTTTTAAAGTTTAAAGGCGGTAAAGGCATGGCTACGGGTTTAGGGACACTGCTTGCCTTATCAATCAAAATCTCCGGATTAAAACTAATATTAGGTTTGTCAATTTTAACATGGTTAATAGCTTTTCTAATCTGCAAAATCGTTTCTATTGCTTCTGTCTTATCAGCTATTGGTTTTGCCTCATACACAATAATTTTTAAACAATCCAAATCAGTCATACTCTTAAGTATCCTGTTTTGTATCTTTGCTATACTTCGGCACAAAACCAACCTTAGGAAATTCATAGAAGGCAAGGAAAAACCTTTAACCCATAATTTTTCAGCACACCTCAAAAAAAGTTCTTGACAAAATAATTCTTTGTTATATACTTATTTTTCTAAGCAGTATGCCTTTATAAGAAAAGTAAATTGCTGTATTGACAATTCGTAAGAAATAAATTAAGACAAATAAAAAAGTTTAAGAGACAAAATTTAAAGGTGTCCCTAAACGATTAGGCGCCTTTTTTTTATGGTATAGGAAAGCATAAAACACTTTCCTAATCACTAAACGCTAAAGTCACCCAAGAAAAGTAACTTTAGCGTTTAGTGAAACGTTCTTTGACAATTGAATAGCCAAGTGAGCGCACAAAAATATATAAAGTATTTTTGCGCGCGAATCCTTAAGCTTTGGAAGCACCAGCAACCTTAGCCTAAGGATAAGACCCGCGAATCTAAATTTAAAGATTCGTTAGGTCAATTTCGAGAGGTACAATAAAAAATAATCAAAGAGCCGTATATGAACTTTTCTTTTTTTTGGAGAGTTTGATCCTGGCTCAGAGTGAACGCTGGCGGCGTGGATTAGGCATGCAAGTCGAGCGATGGTGAGTGGAGTAAAGCCGTAAGGCCGAACGAATCGAACCATAGCGGCAGACTGGTGCGTAACGCGTGAGTAATCTACCTCTAACTCGGGAATAGCCTTGCGAAAGCGAGAGTAATACCCGATGTGTTTCTTGATGTGCGAGCATTAAGAAGTAAAGGCGGCCGTAAGGT
>JASEHM010000063.1:4477-6288 GCA_030018895.1 Candidatus Omnitrophota bacterium | reverse complement strand
AAATTTGATATCTCAAAATACATTTCGTGTCGATAAGTAACGTCTAATTTGGACACAAGTGGAGTAAAATTATGACTAAATTTATATTTGTAACAGGCGGGGTTATTTCAAGCCTAGGTAAAGGCATTACTTCTGCCTCTATTGGTAAAATCCTTGAGAGCCGTCTCCTTAAGGTAACACTGATGAAATTAGATCCTTATATCAATGTTGACCCGGGCACGATGAATCCCTATCAACACGGAGAGGTTTATGTAACCGAGGATGGCGCAGAGACAGACCTGGATTTAGGCCATTATGAGAGGTTTATTAGCAGCCCTATGACTAAATTTAATAATGTTACTACAGGCCAGATCTATAATGCGGTTATTTCCCGGGAAAGAAGAGGGGATTATTTAGGCAAGACTATTCAGGTTATCCCGCATATTACTAATGAAATAAAGGAGCGCATTAAAAAGGTTGCTGAGGTATCTTGCGCAGATATTGTGATTATTGAGATTGGAGGCACAGTCGGAGATATTGAAAGCCTGCCGTTTTTAGAGGCAGCAAGGCAGTTTACTTTAGATAAAGGAAGAGAGAATGTTTTATATGTCCATGTTACTTTAGTCCCTTATATAAAATGCAGCCAGGAGATAAAAACAAAACCCACTCAGCATAGCGTGGGGACTTTGCGCGAGATAGGGATTCAGCCTGATGTGCTGATCTGCCGTACGGAAAAACCGTTAACAGCGGAATTAAAAGACAAGATTTCATTATTTTGTAATGTAGCAAAGGAGACGGTTATTGAGGCAAGGGATGTGGAGTCAATTTATCAGGTTCCCTTGGTTTTTAAGGAGCAAGTTTTGGATGAAATAATTTTAAGCCATTTTAAATTAATCTCTAAGTTTTCAGAATTGAAGGAATGGGAAAAGAATGTTATAGAGAAAGCGATTAATCCGAAGAAAAAGGTTTGTATTGCCCTGGTAGGTAAATATATCGCGCTGCAGGATGCGTATAAATCAATCTATGAGGCGCTCAGCCATGCCGGCATACACAATGATGCAAAGATTGAGATTAGAAAGATTGATTCAGAGGATTTAGAAAAAGCCAATGCTAAAGAGGTGTTTGAAGGCGCCTGTGGAATATTAGTTCCTGGCGGGTTTGGCTACCGCGGTATTGAGGGAAAGATAAAGGCAATTAGATTCAGCAGGGAAAATAAGATTCCTTTTCTTGGCCTTTGTCTTGGTATGCAGTGCGCAGTAATTGAATTTGCCAGAACGTGTTGCGGCCTTAAAGATGCTAATTCTACGGAGTTTAGGCCTAAGACAAAATATCCGGTGATCAGTTTATTAGAAGAACAAAAAAAGATTAAAGATTTAGGCGGCACTATGCGCCTGGGCGCATATCCCTGTAAAATAAAAAACAATACAGCTGCTTTTAGGGTGTATGGGAAAAATTTGGTTTTAGAAAGGCACAGGCACAGATATGAGTTCAACAATAAGTATAAAAAATTATTTCAAGAAAAAGGAATGGTTTTTTCCGGGGTATATCAGAAAAATAATTTAGCTGAGATTGTTGAGGTAAAGGGCCATCCTTATTTTATCGCTGTGCAGTTTCATCCGGAGTTTAAATCCAAGCCTGATTACAGCCACCCGCTGTTTAGGGAATTTATAAAAGCCGCTCTAAAATTAGCTGTATAGTCCATTGCCTGCAAAATAAGGGCTGTGCTCATTAACCATGATTTACGACTTATTTGTGACTCATAACTTATAACTGATAGCACTCGTGTCCAAATTAAACGTTACTTATCGACGCGAAATGTATTTTGAGATATC
>JASEHM010000063.1:0-4467 GCA_030018895.1 Candidatus Omnitrophota bacterium | reverse complement strand
CTGCCTTTGGGCAGCTTCAGGATCAAGAAAAATTGCTTTGCAATTTTTCTTGACTTATATTATTTTTTATAGTATAAATAAAATGGTTTTTTCGTAATTAACTTGAATAATAGTTGTCATTGTCCGGCTTGACCGGACAATCCAGAAATATGCTTTTTGGATTCCCGCTTTCGCGGGAATGACATTTCCTGCTGGGGTGGGGAATGACATTTTTTTATAGATGACATTAGTAAACAATGTTTTTTGTTTCTCTATGATTATCAAAGACTTATGCAAATACTATCAAGTTATTAACGAATGACCCAATAAAATTGATCCAAACAGGCAATAGTATGAAGATAGCCAATAACAAATAACATTTAAGAAAGTTTTTTGTTAGTGGTTAATTTTTTGCAACACAATAACATAGGAGCCTGAAATGTTTTTGTTAGATTCTCAAAAAGAAACTTTGTCAGAAAAAGAGAAACGTAATATTGATATATTGGATATATTAAGAAAACTCGGCCCAATAAGCCGTCCGGATATATCTAAGGAAATGGGTGTAAATGTAGTAACTGTCTCTCATTATATTGATGAGTTTATAAAACAAAAAATAGTTTATGAAAAGGAACTGGATGTTTCAGAAGGCGGAAGAAGGCCTATCCTTTTGGATTTAAACCCTCAGGCTGGTTTTGTTATCGGGGTAGGGTTAAATCTTATGAACATAGTCGGTATTTTAATAGACTTAAAAGGCAACATTATTACCAAAACCCAGGTGAATCGGCCTCTTTCCTCTGTTAAAGATATCACCGAATGCCTCTTAGAACTTGTGCGCGAAATTTTAAGGCGCTCAAAAGAGCATGCCTTTAACATAAAAGGTATTGGGGTAGGTATTGCCGGGTTAATTAATAAGAAGAATAATTCTATTCATTGGCCCCAGAAGATTGATGGTTATTATACGTATGCCTCTTTAGATCTTCCTTTAGGGGATCTGATAGAGAAAGAATTTGATTTGCCGGTATTGATTGAGAATGACGCTACAGCCGCCTGTTTTGGCGAAAAATGGTTTGTTTTAGAGCAGAATATCAAGGATGCCATATTTATGTTTTCGGGCGTAGGCAGCGGAATTATGATTAATGGCGATTGTTACAGGGGCTTTGGAGGTTATGCCGGAGAGCTTTCTATTTGTAATTATAAAGAAGAGGATGATTTTAATTGTTCTCTCGGTAATAGTTGTTTTATGAAGCGTTGGGAAATAGATATGGGTATTGTCAGCGATCTAAAGGCAGCTTTAGCTAAAGATAAAGAAAAGGCAAATGATTTTTTTAAGCTCACATCAAGCAATATAGATAATGTAGATTTAAAAAGTGTCTTTATTGCCAACCGTTCAAAAAATGAAATTGCGCTACAGGTTTTAGAAACAGCTGCTAGGCGCTTAGGCATAAAAATTGCGTATTTGGTAAATTTACTCAACCCGCAGGTTGTTATTATCGGAGGAGGGTTGGAAGAGGCAGGCGAAAATTTTTTAAGCAAGGTTACTTCTACAGTCAGATCATGGACATTTAGGGAGACAGCCGAAGATTTAAAAATAGTTTATTCTCAGTTAAGAGAAAACGCAGCTGCCTTGGGCGCGGCAAGCCTGGCTATGCAAAAAGTTTTTGTTTAATAAAAAAAAGGGGGCTTGATGGAACAAAAAATAAAATTTATTATAATAGGCCTTATAGGTTTTGCGATAGTTTGTCTTTTTCTTTTTATACAGGCCCAAGGTGTCCGGCAGCAGTTGATAAAGGAGAACGAAATTTTAATAAAGGATAAAACATCGCTAGAGAATAGTATTGATAGCTTGAAAGAGGGCATAGGAGCTTATGAGGCAAAGATTAGATCTTTAAGCGAGGATTTGGAAGAGATTACTTTAGAAAGGGATGATTTTCAGAATAGATATGAATTAACTGATAAGGCAAGGCAGGAGTTGGTTGAAAAATTAAAATCTGCTGGGCAAAAGACAGAGGCGCAGGCACAGCGGCGCCATGAGCCGCAGCAGATTTTGCCAGCGGTTAATACTGATGCCTATTGGGCAGAAGTTTTAAAGGCAAAAACAGAGTTAGAGTTTCAGCTGCCTAAGATACGAAAAGAATTAAATTCCCTGCGGCTAAATAACGAAGAGCTTCAGAGGCAAAAGAGCGGCTTAGAGCTTGAAATAAAGACCTTGCAAGATGAAAAGGGGGATTTAGAGTCTCAGATTGAATATAATCAGAAGATGTTAGATAAAATAACTCAGGAGCTGGTTAGGGAGAAAAATGATAATATCCAGCTACAGGGAAAATATAAGGCAGGGGCGAATGAAAAGAAAGCCTTAATGCGGCAATTAAGTATTTTGAATAATCAAAAGATTAACTTAGAAAGGAAACTTCAGGAGGCGCAAAAAGAAAGGGCAGCGGTTGAAGGGAAATTCAAGGAAATGGAGTCGGCATCATCAGATCGGATATTACAGATAAACAGCCTTAATGAACAGCTGGATGCCCTTCATAGCAGTGTAGCTGCTACGGTTGCTCAAGAAGCGGGTAAGAATGAGAAGAAAACGCCCTCATCTATAGAGTTACCTCCGATTGTAGTGCGGCCGCAGGCGATCCTTGAGTCTAAAATGCAGAAAGAATCTGCTATTCATGGGGTAATAGGCAGAATACTGGCAATAAATAAAGAAAGTAAATTTGTGATTATAGATTTAGGCGAAAATGCAGGTGTTAGGCCAGGAGACATTTTTGGAGTTTATAGGAATGATCTTGCTATAGCTTCTTTAGAGGCGACTCAGGTTAGGAAAGATATTGCGGCCTGTGATATAAAAAAGGAATTGCAAGCTGTTAAGATTGGGGATGCAATTAGATGACCCGTAGAAAAAATCCTTCCAAAGCTATTTCCATAAATGATATCGCCCGTTTATCTGGGGCATCTATTACCACTGTCTCGCGCGTAATAAACAATATTCCCACAGTAAAAGAAAAAAGCCGCGTTAAGATTCTGAGCATAATTAAGGAACTTAAGTTTAGGCCCTCAGTATTTGCGCAAAGGCTTGCTACGGGAAAAAATAATGTGATAGCTTTAGTTATACCGCAATACGAAGGGGTTTTTTATTCATTTTACGCGTTAGAATTAATACGCGGAATCGGAGCGCTTTGCGACGCCTTAAAACTAGACCTCTTGCTGCATATTACTAAAAGACAGGCGTCTTTAAATTTAACCGGGATAGGCGGCATAATCTTTGCTGATATTATCGGTAATCGCCAGCAGCTTACAGATGCGCTGGAGCGGAATGTCCCTTGTGTAGTAATCAATAATTTTGTTGAGGATTTGGATGTTAGCTGTATTGCTATTGACAATTCAGGCGGAGCAGAAATGGCAGTTAATTATCTAATTAGTTTAGGGCATAAAAAAATAGCGCATATTACAGGCGATTTATCTACTCAGGCAGCAGCTTTGCGTTTTGAAGGATATAAGCGGGCATTAGAAAAGAATAATATCCCATTGGAAGAAAAATACATATTTAAGACGGATTATTCCCGCGGCCAGGCCAGGGTTAGCGCAGAAAGTTTATTTAAAATGCAGGATATGCCTTCTGCTGTATTTGTTGCCTCTGATGCTATGGCCTTAGAGGCAATGGGCGTAGCCATGGAATTAGGCAAAAATATACCTGTTGATTTATCCATTATAGGTTTTGATGATAACCCATCCGGCCTTTATGGCCCAGTAGCCTTAAGTACTCTCCGTCAGCCATTGATTAAGATGGCTGAAGAAAGCGTAAGAAAGATAAACTTGCTTATGGACCCTAAAAAGAATGAAAAAATAGAAAAGATAATTCTACCCACCGAGTTAATTATCAGGGAATCCTGCAAGCCTTTTTCTTAAACAAAACCCCTTAACTAAATACTACTTGTTGTATCTTTTATAATTATTAATACTATATATGGTATTTTTTTTGCTTGACAAGATAATTGGGATAGGGTATACTTATTAAAGTTAAAAGTCGTAAGTTATTAAAAAAGGGTCATTCGTGTTTAAGGTTAAGGAATATATATAACTCTTTGATAGATAAAGGTTAAAGGTAAAATCTTCTCAAAAAGCTAAGCGAGGCTTGCCAAAGCTAACCTGTGTCATTCCGAGCGAGGCCGTAAGCAGACTGTGTCTTAATTCAGTTACCCCTGAAAAACCCTTAACGCGTTTTTTCAGGTTGTTTTAAAAAACTTGCTGTGTTTTTAATTTTTTCGTTTTTATCTTTTTTGTTATTTTTTCATTTTTTCTTTTGTTCTTTGAAAATATTTCAATCATTAGCCATAACCAACAGATGTTTTTAGATTCATAGCTATAAGTCCGAGCCTTACCCATATCTCTTCGCCATTTTGAATATTGTAACGAATACGGTTTAATCCGTATTTACGTTTAGGGGACTGTTGCGAAATAGCCTAAAATAACGATGTCAAGTAATTTGTTTTCTCG
>JASEHM010000062.1 GCA_030018895.1 Candidatus Omnitrophota bacterium | reverse complement strand
TTGTCATGCCCGTGAAAACGGGCATCCATTCTGTCATGCCCTCTCTGGATTCCCGTTTGCGCGGGAATGACGCCCTGATTTACTTCTGAACGCTGAACTGTTACATCTTTAATCCTGTAAATTAAATACTCCTCTGGCAGGACTTTTCGCTCTATATTTTCAATTAAACCCTTTAAAAGATAAAGTTTATCTAACTCCTCTTTACAAAGAATGCACTCTTTAACATGCCCTTGCACGCGGAGTAATTCCTGTTTATCTAATTCCTTGTCTATATACTTATTCAATAACCTCTTTATCTTTGCGCATTCTTTCATTTTATATCTCCTAAGGCTCAGCTTTATACATTCGCTCCGCCTTATGAGCGGGAAGGAGCTTCATTTGTTAACTTATCAACGGAATAAGGCGCTCCTTTAGTAATTGCCTGACGCGGTAAAGCCGTGATTCTACTGTGCCAATACTACAGCCTAAAATTTTTGCGATCTGAAGATATCCTAAGCCCTCAATATCCTTCAATACCACAGCAGTACGATACTTAAAAGGAAGTGCCTCTAAGGATTTATGCAAAAGCTCTTCCCTTTCCTTAGTATGTAATATTTCAGCTGTGCCTTCCTGGGGCTTTGTTGATATGTCCTGCATCTTCTCTTCAGAAACAAAATGCTTTCTTTTACGCAAAAAATCATAGGTTGTATTTACACTAATACGGTAAAGCCAAGTTGAAAACTGAGCCTTTGCATTAAATGCCCTTAAGGAATTATATACCTTTATAAAAACCTCCTGCAGTATATCTTCGCTTTCCCTGTCCTGCCCGAGAAGCGAATAGACAATATTTAAGACCCTGTTTTGATATTTTTTAACTAACATCTCAAACCCCTTTACATCGCCTTCAACAAACTGTTTTATTAGGGCATTATCTTCTTCCATCTTTGTCCTTCCATATATTAGACGTTTGAACCTGTCAATTTATTCCAAAATTTTTTCTCGTATCCAAATCTTAAAACTCTTTCCGATGCGCAGAAATCATACCCCTCACCTGCCAAAGATTGTCTCCTTTAATCCTTTAATAATATCTGGTATTGAGGCCTTAAATTTATATTTGGGGTCAGAAAGAGTACCGCTTATAGTGATTACTCCAACCTTATCTGCATGGCCAACCACAGCGCTAATTACATCTTTAAATGTCCCGCTTAAAGGCACTAATTCATCTAATATATGCACATTAAGCAATGCATCAATAGAATTATCAAATCCTACCCTTGCCTTTCCTGTTATTTTTGCGATATTGCCTGCAAGTGTCAAATTATCAGTAAGAATATTTTTGTCTCTAATATAAAAGTCGCAATGGCCTTCATGAAAATTGATCCTGCTAAAATCATGGGTAAAAATTAGCATACCCAGCCCTTTTAAGAGGTTAATTCCCCAAAGTTTTCCGTCTGTAACAATAAGCCTGCCTGAACCGTTTAATTTAGAAAAATCATTAGAAACGCCTTTTACCTTAATCTCGCCTGATAAGATTCCGGTAATATCCTTTTCTTTTGCTTGCGTATCTTTTTTTAACTCTTCAATCTTGATTCTCTGCATACCCGCAGTAAGCAGGTAAGGAAATTCACCTGAGGCAAGATTCATTGACGCTGTTAAATCAATTTGCCCGCCGTAAAAAAATAAGCGCGCAAACGGTATATTAACTATGCCATGCTTTTGCTCATAATTTAAAGAAAGCTCTCCTCCTTTAAGGCCATAGGCGCTAAAGGAAGGGCTTAAAAACTGGCCGAAAACCGCGCAGGATTTAAGATTATTTATATTTCCGTTCAGGTTTAATTTTACAAAAACCTTACCCATAAGATTAGCCTTATTTAACTGAGCAGTTAAAAACTCCTTATTCTCCCGGCTGTTCATCCTAAGTAAAGCAACGAATTCCCTAAGATCCTCTAAATCTATATTAAGAGTACCATCTAGGCAGCTGTATAGATTATGCGGCTCTCTAATATCAATCTCACCTGTAATCTGAAATTCTGAATTAATGTACTTTGCAGATAAAGAGGATAAGGTTATTAATTTTTTATTAAGCAAAAAAATAGACTTCAAGGAAAGGCCTTCTGAGGCTAGCGTTAATTGCACCAAGGGAGTATTAAAATCTTTTAAAGTTCCGCTTGTTTTATAGGATCTGCCTAAGAAATTAAGATTTAGATCTGTCCAGGAAACCTGGTTTTGATTAAATTCAATCCTTCCGTTTATCTTCTGAGGTACTCCCAGTATATCTGCGCTTAAATTCTTTACAAAAATGCCGGAATTACTAAATTCCGCGTCAGCGCTGATATTATTTATGGGACAAGAAACTTCGTTCGCCAACGAAGTTGGCGAACTCAGGACCCTTCTTTGCGAAGTTTCAGTGGTTAGGAAAGTATTTTTATGCTTTCCTATACCATAAAAAAACCCTGCGCCTGAAATTCCGGAATTAGCCACTACAGCATTCCCATGAAACTTAACCTGTTTATCTCTTAAGTTGTATTCAAGGCCTGCTTTTATGTTTGAATTCAACATAATCGAAAGCCCTTTTCTTAGGATAGATACATTTTTATTCTCTAAAGATAGCCTTGCGCAAAGGATATTATCTCTAAGTTTTATATCTATAAGGGAACTGACTAAACCTTTGGGAATAGTAATCCCTGAATTTTGATAGTAAGCAGATATCTCTTGCGGAGAAAAACTATCTAAGGAAACCCTGCAAGATAATTCCTTTTGAGGGATTTTATATTCTCCTTGGGCCTTTATCTTTATTGCAGGGTCATTTGACCAAAAATTAAACCTTAAGTTTGCAGGCAAGGATAAATACAAAATTAAATTTAAGCCTTTTATTCTTTTCCTAAAAGGCTTATCAAACGTATCATCCTGAAAATCTACTTCTGCATCCAGCATAACCACCTTACGCACAAATACGCTAAAATGTAACAGTTCAGCTTCCGGAAGTTCTCGCCTCCCGTTTTTGTCATGCCCGTAAAAACGGGCATCCATTCTGTCATACCCTTTCTGGATTCCCGCTTGCGCGGGAATGACACCCTGATTTACTTCTGAACGCTGAACTGTTACGCTAAAATTCCCTTTTTGAGAAGAGATACTTAAACCTTTTAAGAGTTCCTGAATATTAAATGTATTATCCTTTCTGCGCTGAAGGAATACCAAAGGGGAGCTTAGCTTCAGGCACGGGATAATAATCATTTTCCTAAAAATAGGCAGGATGAAAAAACCGCTTTCCACCTCCTTAAATCCAATAACTGTATTTTCTTTGTCAGAGATAATTAAATCTTTTAATACAATACCTTTAAATATGTTAAATTTTACAGTTCCAAGGCTTACCAAGCTTTGCGTCTGTTCTTGAAGGCTTTTGATAATCAAAGATTTAATCTTTTTAGGCAGGAATATGTTATTTAGATAAGCTATAGCACAGCTGCTTAGCAAAACAAGGATAAGGAAGATAATAAAAAACTTTTTCATTTCTTAGAGGCTTGCCTGCAAAAAATCTCATCAATAAACTAACCCTGTCCACCTACGCGGTGGACAGGGTTAGTTAGAGAAACGAAACCTTGATAAAATAGCTCGATAGAGCCTATCTCTTGATCAATGCCTTGGCAGCTTTGTATGCTTCTTGCTTTGTTTTAAGCCTGCCTATTGCCTGCAGTTCCTCTATTTCAGATAAAATCTTACCAATTAAAGGAGATGGCTCTAATTTAAGTTTTCGCATCAGCTCATTTCCATTAAGTAAACGGGGAATTTTTTTTTCTTCCTGCTTCTTAAAATATTCCTTTATTAGGCCAAAGACTATCCTCTCATGGCGGCTGCGGGATTCTCTATTGGTAAGCGGGCCTTTGGTAGCCCTTTGGTCAGCAATAGAAAGTAAAAGCACGCTTGCTGCCTCAGAGCCTGTATCACGAAAATACCTGAATTTTGCCCTTGGTGTAAGTTCTTTAATATCTGCCAGATACCCCGGCCTTAGATGCCCTAAAACCATAGTCTTTAAAGAATTTATTTCATTATTAGAAAGCTTAAGCCGCCGGCAGATATCTTGCGTTATATCTAAACCTATTCTTTCGTGGCCGTGAAATTTAGTCTTACCGTCTTCGTAACGCAGGCTAGCAGGCTTTCCTATATCATGTAAAAATGCCCCTAATTTAAGCAGCGCCTTACGGCTTCTCTGAGGAGAAATAATCTCATTAAGATAGGCCTGTATTTTGGGCTGGAATAACCGCGCCTTTTTTGGTAACAGTTCAACTTCCGGAAGTTCTCGCCTCCCGTTTTTGTCATGCCCGTGAAAACGGGCATCCATTCTGTCATACCCTCTCTGGATTCCCGCTTGCGCGGGAATGACACCCTGATTTACTTCTGAACGCTGAACTGTTACCTTTTTTGTCAAAAAGAAATAGCTAATTAATAATTCAATCTGTTTAACTGCCTCTAAAGTATGCTGCCAGACATCAAGATGATGATACGGGCCCTGGCCTATACCGGACATCGCCTTAATTTCAGGAAAGATTATCCTTAAGATTTTTAGCTCATCCATTTTAAGAAACCCTGAATAAGCAAACTCGGATTCTAAAACCTTAAATAATTCATCGCGAATACGTTCTCCGGAAACAGCTTTAAGGTTTGATTTTTCTAATCCAATCAGCTTTAAGGTTTCCTTATCAATATTAAATTTAAGCGAGGCCTCAAAACTAAAAGCGCGCATAATCCTAAGCGGATCCTCAAGGAATGCCGTTTTATCCACCACCCTAATTATTTTATTTCTAATATCATTGCCTCCGCCATAAGGATCTATAAATAATCCCTCCAAATCAGCCTGTGCTAACGCGTCTTTAAAATCTAAAGCTATAGCATTTATAGTAAAATCGCGATGCAGAAGGTCTTCTTTTATATCCGGGCCGCGAAAATCAGTAAAATCTAAGGTATAAATTTTGTCTTTTATTGTCTTTACCAAGCGGCAGGCGCCATGGGCCTTATCTAAAACCACAAAACCGGCTTTGATTTCTTGCGCAAGGGCCCTGCCAAAATTAATAGCGCCCTTCTTTAAACAAAAATCATAGTCAGGATTCTCTTTTCTTTTATTTAATAAAAGGTCGCGAAGCATGCCTCCTACAAGATAAAGTTTTACCTTTTTTAAGCCTGCAAAAGATAAAAGAAGCCTTAAAAGGCTTAAATCCTCCTTAGCAAATTGAATGCGCTTTTTCAATAAACCTCCTTAAACCAAGCGGTATAGATATACCTTACTTATAATTTTTGATTAAATGATTCTGAGTCTCTAACTATATCGTCTTCTACAAATATGGGCGCATGCGCCCTTATTGCTAAAGCAATACTATCAGAGGGACGGGCATCAATAATCCTTTCCTGGTTAGTTTGCGTCTTTAAGACAATTTTAGCATGAAAGGTATTTTCTTCTAATTTGTCTATAATAATCTTTTCGACACTTGCCTGCAGGTGATTGATTGTGGAATGCAGTAAATCGTGGGTTAATGGCCTCAGGGGGCTAAAACCGCTAATCCTTGATTTTATGGCTGATGCCTCAGCTAAGCCAATAACAATAGGAAGTATGCGGCTGCCTGTTTTTTCTTTTAAGACAATCAACTGGTCATGTCTTTTCTCATCAATAACAATCTTATTTAATTCCATCTCTACCATCTTTAATCAATCGGGAAACTGGGTTAAAAACGATTCTGCTTACTTTTTACCCTTTGTTTCCCTTTGCCTGTATTTATAATATTCTTTAATTCCTCCATAAACTGGCTAACATCTTTAAATTGCCTGTAAACTGAGGCAAAACGAACATATGCAACATCGTCAGTAGTTTTTAACTTTTCCATAATCAATTCGCCGATAGTTGATGAAGAAACCTCACGAATAGATTTTTTTTGAATTGCGCGTTCTATCTGTCCAACAATCTCCTCCATTTTATTTAAACTTACAGGCCTTTTTTCGCAAGCCTTAATAATCCCGGATAAAATTTTTTTTCGGTCAAAAGCCTGCCTACCCCCATCTTTCTTTACTACCATCAAAGAAACTTCCTCTATATATTCGTAAGTCGTAAAACGCCTGCTGCATTTAAGGCACTGGCGCCTTCTACGAACAGCTGACTCATCCAGAATTGCGCGCGAATCAACCACCTTATCTTCCTTGTAACCGCAATATAGGCACTTCACCCCGGTCTTCCTTTCAAAACTTTACCCTGCCCTTCTTAGGAGCTTCGTTTTTCGTAACAGTTCAGCTTCTGGAAGTTCTCGCCTCCCGTTTTTGTCATGCCCGTAAAAACGGGCATCCATTCTGT
>JASEHM010000061.1 GCA_030018895.1 Candidatus Omnitrophota bacterium | reverse complement strand
ATATTTCAAAATACATTTCGCGTCGATAAGTAACGTCTAATTTGGACACGAGTGAAATCAATCCTCTATAGAGTCAGTGTAGGATTTTACTTAAGGATAATGAGAGAGATACAGATAGGTAATATAAAAGTAGGCGGCAAGAATCCATTAGTTTTAATTGCCGGGCCTTGCGTAATCGAGACAGAAAGGCATTGTTTAGATATAGCCGGAAAAATAAAGGATATTGCAGAACAATTGGGTATTCCTTTTATATTTAAATCCAGCTTTGATAAGGCAAACAGGCTTTCCATGGATTCTTATCGCGGCCCCGGCATAAAAAAGGGCTTTGAGATTTTACGCAAAGTGAAACAGGATATTAAGGTTCCTGTGTTGACTGATATCCATTGTCAGAAGGAGATAGTAGAAGTATCTAAAATTGCAGATATAATCCAGATCCCTGCCTTCTTGTGCCGGCAGACAGATATTGTGGTGGCTGCTGCCAAAACCAAAAAGGTAATAAATATTAAAAAAGGGCAGTTTTTAGCGCCTTGGGATATTTTGCCTATAATTAAAAAGATTGAATCTACGGGAAATAAGAATATTTTAATTACTGAGCGAGGGGTTTGTTTTGGGTACAATAATTTGGTTACTGATTTTAGAAGTTTAAGTATAATGCGCTCTTTTGGGTATCCTGTGATTTATGATGCTACGCATAGCGTTCAACTGCCGGGCGCTAAAGGCGGTTCTTCCGGAGGAGAGCGTAAATTTGTAGAAGGGTTATCGCGCGCTGGCGTTGCCTTTGGCTGCGACGGTTTATTTTTAGAGGTACATCAAGAGCCTGATAAGGCGCCTTGTGATGGGCCGAATATGATTGATTTTAAAGTATTAGAAAGACTCCTTAAACAGGTTAAGCAGATTGAGAAGGCATTGTGTTTACTCAGTAAGAGTAGAGAGAAAAGATGAATATATTAAAAAGGGCAAAAGAGGTTTTGGATGTTGAGGCGCAGGCAATCCTTAATTTAAAGCCAAGGATAGGGGTTAGTTTTCAAAGAGTAGTTAGTTATATGTTAAAGACTAAAGGCAGGGTGGTAGTCAGCGGTATGGGTAAAACCGGAATTATTGCCCAGAAGTTTTCCGCTACCCTTGCATCTACAGGCACTCCAAGTTTATTTTTGCATACTGCTGAGGCAATCCATGGAGATTTAGGAAAGGTTATCTCATCCGATGTAGTTGTGATTATTTCTAACAGCGGCTCATCTAACGAAATAAAACAACTGCTTCCTTTATTAGAAAAAATTGGCTGTAAAATAATTACCTTAACCGGAAATGCAAAATCAATTTTGGCAAAATACAGCGATGTAGTTTTAGATATTTCAGTAGAAAAAGAGGCCTGTCCTTTAGGCCTTGCGCCTACTGCTTCTACCACTGCTACTCTGGCTATGTGCGATGCCTTAGCTGTATGCCTTCTTGAATTAAAGGGGTTTAAAGAAAAGGATTTTGCCTTTTTTCATCCGGGCGGGGCATTAGGAAAGCGCCTTTTATTAAAGGTAGAAGATATTATGCGTAAAGGCTTAGACAATCCGATTGTCCATGAAGAGAAAAAGGTCTCAGATGTTTTGCTTAAAATAACACAGGCCAGGGCAGGCTCTGCTACTGTGGTGGATGCTTTAGGCAGGTTAAAAGGAATTTTTACTGACGGAGACCTACGCCGGCATTTAGAGGCGGATAAAGATTTGCCCAGGCGTAAAGTAAAAGAGGTAATGACTAAAAATCCGCAGGTAGTAAGCGCAGGAATGCTGGCAGCAGAGGCTCTGTGCATATTAAAGGATAAAAAAATAGATGAGGTTCCGGTCGTAGATAAGAATAAGCGCCCGGTGGGATTGTTGGATGTACAGGATCTGTTAAGGATAGGGTTGGTGTAATAGTGCTTTGCTTGCTAAATAAGAATTGTTAAAACGCAAATGAATGCTTTAACGCAAATAAACGCTAATTTTAAACGAATAAACGCTAATTCGGATATTCGCGTTTATTCGTAATAAATCCGCGTTCATTCGCGTCTTAAAATTCGCGTTAAAGCGTTTATTCGCGTTAAGTATTATACTTTTATTTAATTGATAGGACGTAATAGTTAGCGGTCATAAATATGTTAAATTCAATAACAGAAGAATTAAAAGAAAAGGCTAAAAAAATAAAACTTTTATTGCTTGATGTTGACGGCGTTTTAACTGACGGCCGGATAATTTATGATTCAGCTGGCAAGGATTCAAAATTTTTTGATGTCCATGACGGTTTAGGGGTGTATCTTCTTGGGCTTGCAGGGATAAAGACAGTTCTTATCACGGCAGGAGGTTCGAAGACAATAAAGCCGCGCAGCCGCGATATGCGGGTAGCAGAGATTTTTGAGAATATTTCTCCTAAGACAGCGGTGTTAGATAAAATACTTAAGAAATACAAGGTTAAGATAGATGAGATATGTTTTGTTGGTGATGATCTTGTAGATCTATGCCTGATGAAAAGAGCGGGTTTTAGCGTAGCAGTATTTAATGCGGTCCCTGAAATTAAGCAGGCAGCTTCTTATATTACAAATAGGCAGGGCGGCAGAGGCGCTGTGCGCGAAGTCGCAGAGCTTATTTTGAAATCTCAAAGCAAATGGCAGGAGGTTTTAGCGCGGTATGATGTTTAGAGGGAAAGTGCTGAAGTGCGAGATACGAGTTATAAATTTAATTTCTTGTCCGTGGCTTTGGCTATCGCCCCGTCATTGGCGGGGGAGCGAAGCCAAACCACTGCCTTGTGCCTTGTGGCTATTTTTGATTTTTTGTTTTGGTATTTGTAATTCTTCATTTAGCGCTCAAGAAGCAGCTCTTGAGGCAGATCAACAAATCAGTGATTTTGATATTTCCGGTCACGGAGAAAAAGGCAAGAAAACCTGGGACCTCTCTGCTAAAACAGCTGATATTTTCCAGGAGCAGGTAAAGCTTATGAATGTGGTAGGGAATCTTTACGGAAAAGAAGAAGATGTTAAGCTTATTGCTGAATCCGGCAATTTCGATAAAGAGAGCGGTAAGGTTCATCTAGAACAGGATGTTGTGATTACTACTTCAGGCGGCACAGAGTTAACTACTGATTCTTTGGACTGGGATAGAAAAGGCGAAGTTGTTACGACAAATGATATAGTAAACATAAAAAGAGAGGATATGATTGTAAAGGCAACCGGGGCAAAAGGAGAGCCTAATTTAAAAAAGGTTATATTAGAACGCGATGTGCGTTTAGATATTGAACCGGAAATTACCATTACCTGTAACGGCCCGCTTGAGATAAATTATGAAAAAAACATTGCTCAATTTAATAATAATGTTAAAGTTATCTATCAGAATTCCGAGATTTTAAGCGATAAAATGGATGTTTATTTTATTTCAACCGGCACTGATAAAACTAAAGATAATTCTAAGAAGGGCACCGGGCTTACAGGAAGTAAAATAGACAGGATTATTGCAAGGGGGAATGTCCGGATTATCCGCGGGGAAAATGTTTCTTATAGCGAGGAAGCAATCTATACTGCCTCGGATAAAAAGGTTGTTCTTACCGGAAGGCCTAAGTTGACTATTTGCTCAACAGAGGGCATTAAAGATGCATTTACTGGAAATTAAAGATTTAGCCAAATCCTATAACGGGAGGGAAGTTGTCAAAGGCGTAGATATGCAGGTTCTGCGCGGGGAGATTGTCGGTTTATTAGGTCCTAATGGCGCAGGAAAAACTACTACCTTTTATATGGTAGTGGGGATAATCGCGCCTAATCGCGGAAAGATTATTTTTGATAATAATGACATAACAGCGCTGCCTATTCATGAGCGCAGCCGTTACGGTATAGGTTATCTTTCTCAGGAGTCGTCTATATTTAGAAAACTTACTGTTGAAGAGAATATTACGGCGATTTTAGAGACCTTGCCTATAAATAAAGTGGAAAGAAAAAAAAGGCTCCAAAGCCTGCTTGAGGAATTAAATATTTCTCATCTTGCTAAAATGAAGGCTTATACATTATCCGGAGGGGAAAGGAGGCGGCTTGAGATAACGCGCGCCTTGGTAACTAATCCGTCGTTTATACTTTTAGATGAGCCGTTTTCAGGGATAGACCCGATTGTGGTGAATGAGGCGCAGGAGATTATAAGAGAACTGAAAGGGAAAGGCTTAGGAGTGCTGCTTACTGACCACAATGTGAGGGAAACACTTTCTATAACTGACAGGGCATATTTAATTGCCCAAGGCAGAATTTTGATTTCCGGTACTTCAGAGGAGTTAGTGAATAACCCGCAGGCTCGCCAGATTTATCTGGGCGAGAAGTTTAGAATGTAAACCCCGTTACACCCCGCCTTAAAAGGCGGGGCTTTCTGGGTGTAATGGGGTAAAAAAGGAGAGGGATGAAAACAGAAATTAAAAAAATAGGTTCTAATCAAAGAGAATTAAATATTGAAGTAAGTGGTGAGATTGTAAAAAATAAATTCAGCGATGTTTTTCAAAGAGTCAGCAAGGAGGCAAAGGTGCATGGGTTTAGGCCCGGACATGCCCCGGCTGATATTATAGAAAAACAATACAGCTCTATTATTCATCAGGAGGTTCTTAAGGAGCTGGTGCCGGACGTTTATAATAAGGCGATAGACGCAGAAGGCCTTGATGTTATAGAGCTTCCGGAAATTACAGAAGTAAAATTAACTAAAGAGAACCTTTCTTTTAAGGCAAAAGTTGAGATATCCCCTGAGATTCCAATAAAAGATTATAAAAACCTAAAGGTAAACTTTAGATTAATAAATGTGGCTTCTGATGAGATAAAACGCGCTATTGATTCTTTAAAGGAACAACATAAGGCGAATGAGTTAGACGACAGGTTTGCCAGGTCATTAGGCTATCCAAATATGCAAGAATTAGAGAGGATTGTGGAAAGGCAGATTTTTATAAACAAGGAAAATCAGGAGCGCGCAAGAATAGAGAATGAAATAATTGAAGGCCTGACTAATGGCCTTGATTTTAAAGTGCCGCAAGGCCTGCTGAAACGCCAGGTTGATGATATGTTGAGGCAGGCAAAAATGGATTTGGCATTAAGAGGGATTTCTAAAGAGGTGATAGAGGCCGAGGAGAAAACCTTGCTTGAGAAAATAACACCAAAGGCAAGAGAACAGGTCAGGGTGTATTTAGTTCTTTCGGAAGTAGCAAAGAAGGAAAATATTCCTTTGAATGATGATATGCCGCGTTTTGTTATGGAGTTTTTGTTAAGGGAAGCGGAGTGGAAAGAGGCTAGCTAAACCCAGAATTTGCATTAGGATTTCGGTAAAATGTCTCTAACTCTTTGCCATGACTGCGTTTTGCTCGCAAAAGCGTCCTCGGCGTATTGCACTGAATACGCCTGCGGTTCTTTTGCTCACAGGCCTTGTCCTGACAAAGATTTAGGCCATTTTCCTCGTGGCTTTCGTTAAAGGAAACGAAACCACTGCCTTTTGGCTTGAAACCTAATGTAAAATCTGGGTTAAACTGGAGGTAAATATGGATATAAAAAATCAGACGTTGGTTCCTATGGTTATTGAACAGACAGCGCGGGGTTATGAGCGGGCGTATGATATTTATTCCCGCCTTTTAAAAGAGCGCATTATCTTTATCGGCACTGCTGTTGATGATTATGTGGCAAACTTAGCGATTGCGCAGATGTTATTTTTGCAGATGGAGGATTCTAAGAAAGATATAAATATTTATATAAATTCTCCCGGCGGGGTGGTTACATCAGGCCTTGCGATATATGATACTATGCAATTTGTTAAGTGCGATGTAGCAACTTATTGCGTGGGCCAGGCATCTAGTATTGCGGCTCTTCTTTTGTGCGCAGGCAAAAAGGGAAAGCGCCATACGCTTCCTAATTCAAGGATTATGATTCATCAGCCTTGGGGCGGTGTCCAGGGCGCCGCAGAGGATATCTCCCGTCACGCTAAAGAGATTTTAAAAATGCGCGATCGCATTAATGAGATGCTTTCAGCCCATACAGGCCAGTCCGTAGAAAAAATCCAGAAAGATACTGATAGGGATTATTTTATGTCAGCAGCTGAAGCTAAAGAATACGGCATTATTGATGAAGTGATTGATAACCAGAAGTAGAATCGAGAAGCGGAAACTGTTTCCGTTCTAATCGGGAAACTGTTTCCAATTCAATCGGGACAGTGGGTTATAAAGGCAGAACTAAGAACTAAGAACTAAGAACTAAGAACTAAGAACTAAGAACTAAGAACTAAGAGTTAAGAGCTAAGAAGTTACAAATCAAAGGGTGTGCGTAGGGTGCGCATACAGATTGTGTCATAATGACAAAAACACCGTCATTGCGAGCCCTGCAAGCCAGAAGG
>JASEHM010000060.1 GCA_030018895.1 Candidatus Omnitrophota bacterium | reverse complement strand
TCGTTCGCTCCTCGCAATGACGAAAAACACGAATTGCGACACAGTCGCAATGACGAAAAACACGAATTGCGACACAGTCTGAATAATGAAGGAATTATGCACACTGCTCAAATAATTAATAGTAAGCCATCCCAACCTTGGCCGGGATGGTCCAAACGGAGGTAGTAAAATGTCAGTTTGCATACGATTAAGAAGGATAGGCAAAAATCCAAAAGGGAAGATACATTTTAGGATTGGGGTTTTTGACAAACGTGAGGGCAGGGATAGCCGTTATATTGAGGATTTAGGGTTTTATAATCCGGTTACCGCAGCAGTTAAGATAAAAAAAGAGAGGGTGGATTATTGGGTAAAAAATGGCGCGCAGCTTAGCGCTACTGTTAAGAGTCTAGTTAAGAAAGAATCGAAAAAGACGAGCTCATTACCTTGTTAACCGGCTAACCGGTTCACCGGCTCACCGGCAAACCGGCAAACAAATTAGGAGGTTATGATTATGGCACCAACACCAGGAGCTGCTCCAGCAATAATGAATCTTGTTCCCTTAGTTTTGATATTTATCATTTTTTATTTTCTTTTAATCCGGCCGCAGAAGGCAAAAGAGAAGGAGCATCAAAAAATGATAAAGCTTCTTGATAAGAATGATGAGATAGTTACCTCAGGCGGAATTCATGGCACAATAGTAAACGTTAAAGATAAAACAGTGATTCTGCGGGTGGATGAAAATGTAAAATTTGAAATAGAAAAAAATTGTATTGCCTATAAAAAATAACTATTTCTAATCCCATAATTATTTTTAACCTTAATGGCTGGAAATGGTTATGAGGGGATTGGATACCGAATAAGGCAGGAGAAAAATATGCGCAATAAACTTTTTTGGAAGATATTTTCAATCATAGCGGTTTTGGTTATCTGTGCGGTATATGCCTTTCCGTTAAATAAACGGATAAACCTTGGGTTGGATTTGCAAGGCGGGATGCATTTATTGCTTAAGGTTGATACCAGCAAATTAAGCCCTGAGGATAAAATAGACGCTGTGGATCGCGCATTAGAAGTAGTCAGAAATAGAATTGATGAGTTTGGTGTGCGGGAACCTTATATACAGAAACAGGGTGAGGATGAAATTGTGGTGCAGCTTCCCGGAATTACAGATAGAGAGCGCGCTATAGATATAATCGGCCGCACTGCTTTGCTTGAGTTTAAGATTGTTTCTGCTGATACGCAATTATTAAAACAGGCCCAGGAAGGTAATGTCCCGGAAGGATATGAATTAAAAACTTCTAAAGATGATAATATTGCGCTGCTTCTGGAAAAGAAGGCGCTGCTTACAGGAGACGCTTTATCCGCTGCTAGGATAGGCCAGGACCAATATGGCTTGCCTGATGTGGAATTGGAATTTACCCCTGAAGGAAGTAAGGCGTTTGCGGAAATTACCAGAAAATATATTAATCAACAACTGGCAATTGTTTTAGACGGTGTGATTTATTCAGCGCCGGTTATAAATCAGGCGATTGAATCAGGTAAGGCAGAGATTACTAAGCGGTTTGGTTTTGATATTAAGGAGGCAGGGGATCTGTCATTAGTTTTAAGGGCAGGCGCGCTTCCTGCTCCGATGAATATAGAAGAAGAAAGAACCATCGGGCCTTTATTAGGCCAGGATTCCATAAATAAAGGGATTAAAGCCTCTCTTATTGGTATCATCCTTGTTTTTAGTTTTATGGCTGTTTATTATCTGCTAGCAGGTATTATAAGCGATATAGCGCTGATGATGAACTTGCTTATAATTCTTGGGGGCTTAGGCCTGCTTTCGGTTTTATTCCCCGGGGTTTCTGCGACATTAACATTGCCGGGTATAGCCGGTATTGTCTTGTCTTTGGGTATGGCAGTAGATGCCAATGTCCTTATTAATGAGCGCATTAGGGAGGAACGTTTGGCAGGTAAAAATTTGCGTAGCGCTATAATTAATGGTTATCAAAAAGCCTTTAGCGCTATTTTTGATTCCAATCTTACTTCTCTTATCGCGGCATTTTTATTGTTTCAATTTGGGACCGGCCCAATAAGAGGCTTTGCTGTAACCCTTACCATAGGTTTGTGCGCTAGTTTATTTACCGCTATATTTGTTACGCGCGTAATATTTGAAATTCTGTTGAATTTAGGCGTATTAAAAGATTCTTTACCAATGCTTAAGCTTATAAAGGATACAAAACTAGATTTTATCGGAAAAAGAAAGTTTTTCTACGCTTTATCTTTGATTGTAATAGTTGTGGGCTTAGGGGTGTATTTTAAAAAAGGAAAGGCTGCTTATGGGATTGATTTTTCCGGAGGCCAGCTTCAGGAGTATAGTTTTAAAACACCGCCTTCAATAGATAAGGTGCGTGAGGTTTTAAAAAATGCCGGTTTAGTTGATGCTTCCCTTCAGCAGTTTAAGGATAATCCATGCGTTGTACTGATCAGGACATCTGAAGATAAAGCTCAGATTTTAACCGCAAAATTAAAAGAGGCATTTAGCGATCAGGATATTCAGGTTTTAAGGATTGAGCGGGTAGGCCCTGTGGCAGGAAAACACCTTAAGACAAGGGCAATAAAGGCTTTGATTTGGGCGCTTGTAGGTATTTTGATTTATGTTGCCTTTAGATTTAAGCATTTTAATTTTGCGATTGCCGGGGTAATCGCCCTTTTTCATGACGTACTTGTAGCTTTAGGGCTCTTAGCTATTACGAATAGACAGATAGACCTTTTAAGCATCACGGCGTTTTTAACCATTGCCGGTTACTCTATTAATGATACTATTGTTATTTATGACAGGGTCAGGGAAAACAGCCGGATTTTTAAGAAATTAAGCCTGTTAGAATTAATAAATTTAAGCGTTAATCAGACCTTAAGCAGGACGTTGCTTACTTCAATGGTAACATTATTAGTAGTAATTGCAATTTTATTTTACGGCGGAGAGATCTTAAGTAATTTTGCTTTTACTTTACTAGTTGGTTTTATCTCTGGGGTTTATTCTACTATTTATATTGCCTCACCTTTAGTCCTTGCCTGGACGCGGATGCGCAAAAGCGCAAAATAACGGTTAAAGGGACGGTTCTATTTTTTCTTGGTCTAAATAGGAGAAAAATAGAACCGTCCCTTTTATTCTAATTCTTAGCCTTGTTTAAATCCTTAAAATTATATACTACATTAACTATTAACCTTGAGGATATTTTATCCAGCTTTGTTGATTTTGGGTACAAGAGGCAGGATAAGGTATCTGAAGAGGGTGATTTTTCCTGCCGCGGTAGTATCATTGATGTATTTCCTTTTTCCTTTGAGTTGCCTCTGCGTATTGAGCTGGATTTTGACAAAATAGCCTCAATCAAAACCTTTAACCCTTTAACCGGCGAGCCTGTCTGGGGGCATAGCATGGCGATTATTCTTCCTATAAAAAAAACCCATGCAATTAGGCCATTGCCTTTTACTGAAGAGCTTCCCTTAGAGAATCTTATAGATTTAAATATCGGGGATTATGTTGTCCATAATCAATATGGTATAGGAAGATTTTTAGGCATGGAAAAGATAAAAATCAGGGATAAGCATAAAGACCATTTAGTTATTGAATATGACCGGCAGGAAAAACTTTATGTGCCGGTTAGCGAGATGAATCTCATACAAAGATATATTGCCTTTCAGGTGAGAAGGCCGAAACTTTACAGCCTAAACACAAAAGAGTGGCTAAAAATCAAAGAAAAGGTAAGGCGAGGGGTACAAAAGCTGGCCTGGGACCTTTTATCTTTACAGGCAATGCGCCTTTCTGCCCAAGGTTTTTCTTACCCGCCTGATACTGATTGGCAAAGGCAGTTTGAAGAATCTTTTTCTTTTGAAGAAACTCTTGACCAGATTAAGGCTGTTTTAGAGGTAAAAAAGGATATGGAATTAGTAAGGCCTATGGATCGGCTCCTTTGCGGAGATGTCGGATACGGAAAAACAGAGGTTGCTATGCGCGCCGCATTTAAGGCGGCTGTAGAGGGCAGGCAGACAGCTTTTCTCGTTCCCACGACGATTTTAGCACAGCAGCATTACCAGAATTTTTTATTTAGGCTCGAAGCTTTTCCTGTTAATATCCAGGTCATTTCAAGATTTAAAACTCTGCATCAGCAAAAGGAAATTATAAAAGGTATTAGCGATGGAAGCGTTGATATTATTATCGGAACGCACAGGCTTTTATCAGCTGATATAAGATTTAAGGATCTTGGCCTTGTGATTATAGATGAGGAGCAGCGTTTTGGGGTTAGGAGTAAGGAAAGACTGAAATCAATGAGGCTCTCCTGTGATTGCCTGACCTTAACTGCCACGCCTATTCCGCGCACCCTGTATATGAGCCTGATGAACATAAAGGACCTTTCAGTAATTAATACTCCGCCTAAAAACAGATTGCCAATAAAAACTGTTATGGTAGAATATGATTCGGATTTAATCCGGCAGGTTGTTCTTAAAGAGAAAAATAGAAAAGGGCAGGTTTTTTTTCTGCATAATCGGGTTTACGATATTGAGAAGGTTAAAGAAAAACTCGAGACGATTTTGCCTAAAGAAGTTAAGATAGGGCTGGCCCATGGGCAGATGAGGCCAAGATTGCTTGAAGCGGTAATGGCCAACTTTTTAAGAGGCGGCCTTGATGTTTTGGTTTGTACTATGATTATCCAATCAGGCATAGATATACCTAATGCCAATACCATAATCGTAAATAATGCCCATTGTTTTGGTTTAAGCGATTTGCATCAGCTGCGCGGCAGGGTGGGCAGATTAGATAAGCCGGCTTACGCGTATTTTATGATACCTAAACACAAGGTTCTAGAAGGTTCTGCCCTAAAGAGGCTCAATGCGATTCAGGAACATTCTAGCCTGGGTTCGGGTTTTAAGATTGCTATGGAGGATCTGGAATTAAGAGGGGCAGGTAATTTGCTGGGTGAGCAGCAGCACGGATTTATTGCTGCTGTGGGGTTTGATCTGTACTGCAGGTTATTAAAAGAAGCAGTAACTAATTTGGCAGGAAAGGGTATAAGAAATGATTAAATTAAAAATTATCACACTGCTTTTTTTCTTTTTTCTTTCCCCTTTTTCCTTAAATTGTTTTGCCCAGGATAAAATCATTGCTGTTGTTAATGAGGATGTTGTTACTCAGAAAGATTTAGATGATTTTATTCGTATTGTGCATATGCAATTATCAGGCGAGCTTAAAGGCAGGCAATTAGAAGAAAAAGTCCAGTCTATGAAAATAAACCTGATAGAGAAATTAATTGAAGATCGCCTTATTTTGCAGGAAGCGAAGAAAAATAACATTAAGGCGGATGAAAATAGAGTAAGGGCGAAGGCAGATGAAATAAGGGCGCGTTATTCTTGCGATGCTGAATTTCAGAAAGCTATTAGCCGGGAGGGGTTAAGCGAAGCAGATATAGAGAAAAAGATTAGGGAGCAGATGCTTAGCTTTAGTATTGTGGAACAGAAAGTAAGGAGCAAGATTATAATTGACCCGAAGGCCGTTACGAATTTTTATGAGCAAAATAAAAATAAATTTGGGTCGCCGCAAGAACGTCGATTAGAATCTGTAATCTTTGAGAACGAAGGCCTTGTCAGAGATTTTTCTGCAGATCTGAAAAGAGGAAGAAAATTGACTGATTTAGCAGGCCAATACTCTGTGGCCATAAATGAGTTTATAGTTAATGAAGAGGAAGAATTAAAAAAGGATGTTCAGGATGCCGTATTTAAACTGGAATTAAATGAGGTTTCTTCTCCGGTTGAAATTGAAGGGAAATATTATATTTTCAGGTTGATAGACATAATTCCTTCCAAACAGCTTACCATAGAAGAGGCACAGCATAGGATTTCTTCCTTCCTGTTTGAGACTAAGATGCGCCAGGAATTGATTAAATGGCTGGATGAGCTTAAGAAAAAATCCTATATTAAGATTATGTAGTTAATTCTGAAAAACCTTCTTTTTATGATTACACTAATTAAAAACGAATTGGCTCACATTAAGTTAGCTGTTAATGTCAAATGACAAAGCGCAAAATTTAAAATAATTTTAAATAACAAATACCAAATGTCAAAACCTGTTTTGATTTTGGGTTTTTTCGTAATAAGTGTAAAGAAATAGCTGTAACTGCTTGCGAATAAAGAGAAAATAGAAAAACATCTTTTACCAGTATCATTCTTCGCCTTTTCTATTCAGGTTCCTGTCATTCCCGTCCCCGTGTCATTCCCGCGAAAGCGGGAATCCAGGGAGGTAGACTCATGGATTGTCCGGTTAAACCGGACAATGACAAAGGGAAACAACAAGCTGGACAATCAGACTGTGTCGTAATTATTGATATTTCTCACTCGTGTCTAAATTAGACGTTACTTATCGACGCGAAATGTATTTTGAGATATCA
>JASEHM010000005.1 GCA_030018895.1 Candidatus Omnitrophota bacterium | reverse complement strand
CGACACAGTCGCAATGACGAAAAACACGAATTGCGACACAGTCGCAATGACGAAAGGAATTATACATACTGCTCAACTATCTAATAACGATTAATTATCTGAGGAGTTCGAATGAATATTAAAGAAATTAAAGAGATGATAAGTTTAATGAATGAGAATGGCCTCCTGGAATTGGAGATAGAAAAGGATGGTATGCGCGTTAAATTAAAAAAGGCAGGCCATGAATCTGATTCTTTTGCTGCTCCCCTGATAATTGAGAGGGGAAAGCCTCTTGGGCCTGCGTCAAAGCAAACCATTGAGGCTCCTGATGCCGCAGCTATAAAAACAATTGAGATTAAAGCTCCTATGGTAGGGACGTTTTATCGCGCGCCTTCTCCTGAAGCTCCCTCATATGTTGAGATAGGTCAAATTCTTGAGGCAGGCCAGGTCATTTGTATAATTGAGGCGATGAAATTAATGAATGAAATTAAATCTGAGCTCAAAGGGGAAATTTTAGAAATTCTTGTTGATAATACTGAGCCGGTTGAATTTGGCCAGCCTTTGTTTCTTATTAAGCTTTTATAAGCTCAGGCTTATATTCATTTTACTTGATGTTTTCCAAGATACTTATTGCCAATCGTGGCGAGATAGCCCTTAGAATAATCCGCGCCTGCCGTGAAATGGGGATTCGTACTGTAGCTGTTTATTCCCAGGCAGATAAGGATTCTTTACATGTGCGTTTTGCTGATGAGGCTATTTGTATCGGCAAGCCAGCCAGCGCAAACAGCTACTTAAATATCCCTGCAATTATAAGCGCCGCTGAAATAACTGATGTAGAGGCAATACATCCGGGTTACGGCTTCTTAGCTGAAAATCCCCACTTTGCTGAAATCTGCCAGTCTTGCAAGATAACCTTTATTGGCCCTACTCCTGAAAACATCCGGCTTATGGGAGATAAGATGCAAGCGCGTTCTGTTATGCAGAAGGCAGGTTTACCTATAATTAGAGGCTCTGCGTCAATAATCAAGAATAAGGAAGATGCATTAAAAACAACTAAGGCCTTGGGGTATCCTGTGATTATCAAGGCAGCTGCAGGCGGCGGAGGCAAAGGTATGAGGATATGCCATAATGATTTGACTCTGGTCTCCAGCCTTATGACTGCCCAGACAGAGGCAGAGGCAAACTTTGGCAACCCCAATGTTTATATTGAAAAATATATTGAAAAACCCCGTCATATTGAAGTACAGGTATTGGGGGATAAATACGGGCACATTATTCATCTAGGAGAAAGGGATTGCAGTATACAAAGAAGGCATCAGAAACTGCTGGAAGAATCTCCTTCATTAGCGATAGACGCTAAGCTTCGTAAACGCCTGGGTGAGGCGGCCTTAAAAGGCACAAAATCCGTAAATTACGTAAGTGCAGGCACAATCGAATTTTTATTAGATTCTAGCGATAATTTTTATTTTATGGAAATGAATACAAGGATTCAGGTTGAGCATCCTGTTACTGAGATGGTAACCGGGATAGACCTGGTTAAGGAACAGATTCGTATTTGTGCCGGGGAACGCTTAAGGCTAGAGCAGGATAAGGTTCAGATTAAAGGGGCTGCAATAGAGTGCCGTATAAACGCAGAGGATTATGAAAATAATTTTATGCCTTGTCCGGGGAAAATAAACTCGCTTTATTTCCCTGGCGGCCCTGGAGTAAGGCTGGATACGCATATTTATCCGGGATACGAGGTCCCTCCTTATTATGATTCTTTAGTGGCTAAATTAATAACTTACGGAAGTAACCGCTCCCAGGCAATAAAAATAATGCAAAGGGCACTGCATGAATTTCATATCGCGCCTATTAAGACAACTGTGCCATTTCATCTTAAATTGATGGAGAACCCTTTGTTCCTGAAAGGCGATATCTCAACGCATTTTGTTGATGAGATGTTAAAGAGCGATCAAAAAACGGAGGGATAATGCAGGGGGAAGCAGGTCAAATTAAAATACATAAAAATGTTATTGCCTCGATTGCTTCTCTTGCGGCAGCTGAAATTGAAGGCGTTAAGGCTGTAGGAGGGGATTTTAGGAGCGGGCTTTTTGAGCTCATGGGTAAGAAGTTTCTTTGGGCGGTTGGCGTTGAAGTTAACAAAAATGAAGAAGTCAGGGTTAAAATTCCGCTGGTGATTAAATACGGTTATAATATTCCTGAAGTAGCAAATAAGGTCCAGGAGAATGCGCGTATTAGCTTAGAAAAGATGACCAATCTATCCATAAAAGAGATTAATGTAAATATCCAGGGAATAGAGAAGTAGCTTGAGCTCAAGGAGGTAATGGATGAGGACTATAGGAATCGTATTTTATACCACCATTCTTATGTTGATTGGAACGGCGTTGATAATTTTTTCTCTAATAAAGCTGCAGCCTCAGGACATAACAAGCATTCTTATTTCTTTGCAAAGCAGTTTAAGTTCCAGATTGATTATAGGATTATCCGGGATTTTATTGATGCTCATCAGTTTTTCCCTTGCCCAGGTGATTTTAGGCGGCTTGCAGCGTGAAAAAACCATTGCCTTTAATACAGCTTCTGGCCAGGTAACAATCGCGCTTAGCGCAATAGAGGATTTAATCAGAAGGCTCATTGGCATTGTCCCTGAAATAAAGGAGTTGAGGCCTTATGTTTGCGCGACAAAAAAAGGTTCCATTATTGCGGATCTTAAGGTGGTGTTAAAAACAGAGGTGAATATTCCTGAATTAACAGGCCGGCTGCAGGATATAGTTAAGGCTAAAATTCAGGAAGCCTTAGGCACGGAAGAACAGCCTTTTATAAAAATACACATAATGAAGATTGCCGGCCATGAAGATAGAGACAGGAAAAGAAAGGAAATAGAAAAAGAAGAATTTCCAAAGGTACCGTTTACAGGTTATGGAGTAAGGCAGAACTAAGAACTAAGAACTAAGAACAGTTCAGTGTTCAGAAGTAAATCAGGGTGTCATTCCCGCCCCCGTTTTCACGGGGGTAAACTCCAGCGAGAATCCAGGGTATGACAGAATGGATGCCCGTTTTCACGGGCATGACAAAAACGGGAGGCGAGAACTTCCGGAAGCTGAACTGTTACAAGAGTTAAGAACTAAGAGTGTTAACTCTTAGTTCTTAACTCTGATTTAATGAGGAGGTAAAGAATGGCAATGAAAATAGGTATACTTACAGGCGGCGGTGATTGCCCGGGGTTAAATCCTGTAATCAGGGCAGTAGTAAGAAAGGGTATTAGTGAAGGATATGAGATTGTCGGTATTAAAAATGGCTGGAAAGGCTTGATTGAAAACGATACTATAGTGTTAGATATAAACAACACTTCCGGTATATTGCATAAAGGCGGGACAATTTTAGGCACAAGCAGAACAAACCCTTATAAAAAAGAAGGTGATTTGCAAAAACTAAAAGATAACTATAAAAAACTTAATCTTGATGCCTTAATTGCGGTTGGGGGAGAAGATACCTTAGGGGCAGCGGCAAAAATAATCAAGGAAGGAATTACAAATGTTGTGGGTGTACCTAAAACCATAGACAATGACCTTTCTAGCACAGACTGTACCTTTGGGTTTGACACAGCATTAAATACTGCTATGGAATGTATTGATAAACTGCATACTACTGCAGAAAGCCATCATCGTATTATGGTTGTGGAGGTTATGGGTAGGCACGCTGGCTGGATTGCGCTTGAATCGGGCCTAGCAGGAGGCGCGGATGTTATCCTGATTCCTGAACTTCCCATTGATATTGACGAGGTTTGCGTTTTTTTAAGAAAAAGGCATAATCGGGGGAAAATGTTTAGTATTGTAGTAGTAGCAGAAGGCGCCCAATTTAAGGAAGGCAGTATGGTTACTCAGGAAGAAAAATTAGATGCTTTTGGGCATGTCAGATTAGGAGGTATTGGCGGCTCACTGGCAGAAGAAATAGAAAAAAGAACAGGTTATGAAACAAGGGTTACTGTCCTTGGTCATATTCAGAGAGGCGGAACCCCAAGTGCGTTTGACAGGATTTTAGGCACAAGATTTGGTGTAAAGGCAGTAGAATTAGTAAAAAATAAAACATATGGCAGAATGGCTGCTTTATCCGGTTTAAAAATTATAGATGTTCCGATTGAAGAAGCAGTAAGAGTCTTAAAGACAGTGGATATGGAGCTTTATAATACCGCCAAAGTATTTTTTGGGTAGCATGGGTTAAAGAGGATTCGCACAGAAGGGGGTATTAAATGCGAGAGAGGATTAAGGATATATTATTAGAAAGTATTCAGGTCAAAGAGCAATTATTGCGTTTGAATATCAGTCAGATTTTTGAGATCGCCCAAGTTGTAATTGAATGCCTTAAGAAGAACGGTAAGATGATTCTTTTTGGTAACGGCGGTTCAGCTAGCGACAGCCAGCATATTGCCGCTGAACTTGTAGGCAGGTTTAAAAAAGACAGGACTGCCTTGGCTGCGATTTCTCTTACCACGAATACCTCCATTTTGACGTCTTTGGCAAATGACTATGGTTATGAAATAATCTTTAGCCGTCAGATTGAGGCCATAGGCAAAAAGGGCGATGTTGCCATAGGTATATCTACAAGCGGTAAGGCAAAAAATGTTATTTTAGGCATAAAACAGGCTAAAAAAATGGGGATAAAAACAATTGCTCTTACCGGAGCAGAAGGAGGGGAATTGGTAAAGTTTGCGGATTTATCTTTAGTAGTTTCCTCTCATATAACTGCCAGGATTCAAGAGGCGCATATCACCATAGGCCATATTATATGCGAGCTGGTAGAAGAAACATTGATGGCAGATGTTAAGCTGTAAGCCGGAATGATAAATTCTAAGACAAAAAATATAATTCAATTAAAAAGAATTATTCAAAGATTAAGAATTCAGGGGAAGAAAATAGTTTTCACTAATGGCTGCTTTGACCTCTTGCATTACGGCCATGTTAAATATTTAGAAGAAGCCAAAAGATTAGGCGATATTTTAGTTGTGGCTGTGAATAGCGATGCTTCTGTAAGGAGGATTAAAGGAGATAAGAGGCCTATAATACCTCAGAAGGACAGGCTCCTAACAATTGCAGCCTTAGAAAGCGTGGATTATGCTGTTCTTTTTAATGAAGATACGCCTCTAAGGATCATAAAATTATTCAGGCCGGATATTCTTGTTAAAGGTAAGGATTGGCATAAAAATAATGTAGTAGGCGCTTCTTTTGTGCAAGGTTATAACGGAAAAGTGTCTACTATAAAATTAGCCAAAAACCGTTCTACCACGAGCTTAATAAAAAAAATTGCTGCTTAAAATGCCCTGTAGGGTAAAAATGGGTAAAAAGAATATCTATAGAATCCTTGATGCTAATATTAACCGGGCAAAAGAAGGTTTACGGGTTTGCGAAGAGATAACCAGATTTCTTGTTGATAGCCGTTCTTTAACGTTAGAATTTAAAAAATCAAGGCATAGGATAGATTCAATCATTGAAAGCCTTTCTGTCAAAGCCCGTCTTTTTGAAGAAAGAAAGAGCCTTAAGGATGTCGGAAGAAATATTTATGTAAATGAATTAGAGAGAAAAGATTTTAAAGATATATTTTTTGCGAATATTCAACGGGTAAAGGAGTCAATAAGGGTTTTAGAGGAATTCAGTAAGCTGATATGCAAAAATTCTGCTATAGAATTTAAAAAAATAAGGTATCGTATTTATGAAATCGAAAAAAAGGCTGCTAAAAGAATCTTGCCTTTATGCGGTTCTGGATAAAAAAACAGCTGCTAAATTTGTTTTATGCGGTATAGTCAAGCAGTTAAAGAGTTCAGGGATTAATATAATCCAGTTTAGGGATAAGGTTGAAACGAAAGAATCCATTTTAAAAGAAGCATTCTGTTTTTCCAAAATATTGTTAAAGAGCAAGACAATATTTATTGTTAATGATTATCCTGATGTAGCAAGGCTGATCAATGCCGATGGCCTGCACCTTGGCCAGGCGGATATTTCGATAAAACTCGCAAGAGAAATCCTCAAACCTGATAAGATTATAGGCGTATCTTGTCACAGCTTAAAAGAGGCTGTTAGGGCGCAAAAAAACGGAGCGGATTATATAAGTATAGGCCCTATTTTTTCTACTCCTACGAAACCTGAATATAGAGCCGTAGGGTTAGATCTAATAAAAAAAATTAAAAAGAAGATCCATATCCCTTTTTTTGCAATCGGCGGCATAAACCAGGATAATATTGATAAAGTAATTTCAGCCGGAGCCCGCAGAATAGCCGTTTGCAGGGCAATATTAGATTCGGAAGATGTTTACGAAAAGGTTAAATTTTTTAAGAAGAAACTATCATAGTACTGCGTTGTGCGTAGTGCGTTAGAATTTTACGCAATACGTATTATGTAATACGCACGACGCACTATGTGCGAAGCAGTATACGCGAGGCATGACGAAATATGACCCAGTTAGAGTACGCAAAGAATAATATTGTAACGCCTCTGATAAAAAAAATCGCGCAAGAAGAGGCCATTTCGCCCAAAAGAATCTTAAGCCTTATTAAAGAAGGAAAAGTTGTTATTCCTTTAAATAAAGGGCACAAAGTAGAAAAACCCTGCGGCATAGGCTTGGGGTTACGCACAAAAATAAATGCCAATATCGGCACATCAACGGATAAATCGCTTCTTAGAGAAGAGTTAAAAAAGTTAGAAATTGCCTTAAAATATGGCGCAGACAGTGTTATGGATTTAAGCGTAGGAGGGGATGTTGGAAGAATTAGAAGAGAAATATTAAAGCGCTCAAACGTTCCGGTGGGAACAGTCCCTGTCTATGAGGCTACAGTATCTGCCGAAGAGAAGAAAAAAGATTTTTTAAAATTTACGAGCGTTGATGTCCTGAATATCTTAGAAGAGCAGGCAAGGGAAGGCGTAGATTTTTTTACCATACATGCCGGAGTAACAAAAAAGAGCCTTGGGATTTTAGGAAAACATAAAAGGTTCTTGGGTATCGTTTCGAGGGGTGGTTCAATTTTGGCAAATTGGATGGGTTATCATAAAAGAGAGAACCCATTTTTTGAATATTTTGATAAGGTGCTTGAGATTGCCTATAAATATGACGTAACCTTAAGCCTGGGGGATGGCTTAAGGCCGGGTTCAATACTGGATGCGACTGATGAAGCGCAAATTTCTGAGCTTAAGGTTTTAGGCTTGCTTGCTAGCCGCGCAAAAAG
The DNA here is from genome assembly GCA_030018895.1 of Candidatus Omnitrophota bacterium. Taxonomy (GTDB): domain Bacteria; phylum Omnitrophota; class Gorgyraeia; order Gygaellales; family Profunditerraquicolaceae; genus CAKKQB01. Next base: position 7,832 of record JASEHM010000005.1, on the reverse strand, counting down.
AAAAAACGTACAAGTAATGATTGAAGGCCCAGGCCATGTGCCTTTGGATCAAATCAAAAAAAATGTTTTATTGGAAAAAAAGATCTGCCATCAGGCTCCATTTTATGTCTTAGGGCCATTGGTTACTGATATTGCAGCAGGTTACGATCATATCAGCGCTGCTATCGGCGGCGCTTTGGCAGCCAGCATAGGCGCTGATTTTTTGTGTTTTGTAACTCCAGCTGAGCATCTTAGGCATCCGACTGTTAGCGATGTCCGAGAAGGGGTTATTGCCGCTAAAATTGCAGCACATGCGGCAGATATAGCAAAAAATATAAAATCAGCCATTGAACAGGATAAAAAAATTTCTCTAAGCCGCCTTAAGCGGAATTGGAAAGAACAGATTAAATTATCAGTGGATCCGGATAAGGCAAGGCTTTATAGAAATTCTTCAAAACCGCGTCTTTCTGATGTCTGTACAATGTGCGGCAGATATTGTTCTATAAAGTTAATGGAGAAGCACAAGGTTTAATACTTGTGCGGGTGTAGTTCAGTGGTAGAACACTAGCTTCCTCCCGCCAAAAAAGGCGGGATTTCGCTAGATAAAAGATTATTGTGCTCAACAATCTTATGAAGGATGGGTGTGCGGGTGTAGTTCAGTGGTAGAACACTAGCTTCCCAAGCTAGATATGGCGGTTCGATTCCGCTCACCCGCTTAAAAAACAATGAAAAAAATACACATTAACATAAACAAATTTAGCACAAAGGTTACGTTTATTTTGATGTTGTCTTTGTTTTTCGTGATGACGTTAAGTAATTTTCTTATTTATAAGTTCAGCCTTGATTCGCAATTCAATCAGGTAAGAAGGGAGCTTATGGGGATTGCCCATATCTCCACATTAATGTTTGATGCGGATTTAATTTCGCAAGTTCCCCTAAACAAAAACGGAATAAATTCCCCTGCTTTTAAGATTATTACCGAAGAGTTAAATAAAATCAAAGAGGTGAATCCGATTATAGAATATATTTACATTATGGGAAGGACGGATCAGGAAGGGGTTTTAAAGTTTATTGTTGATCCTGAGCCGGTTGTTTTAAAAGGCCGCAAAAAATTCCCTGCTCCTACTTCATACCCCGGAGATACATATGACGCAGGAAATATCCCTGAAATGCTTAAGGCATTTTCTGAGCCAAGCGCGGATAAAAAATTAACGGCTGATGCCTGGGGGTTTTCCTTTCAGGTTACGCCCCGGTTATTAATAAAGACGGTAAAACACTGGCAATTTTAGGGGTAGATGTATCAGCAGAAGGCATAGCCAATCTTCAGAGAGGAATCCGCAAAAGGGCTATTTTTGTGTTATTTATCGGAATTTTTATTTCTGGTATTGGCGGCCTGTTGATTTCTAAAAGGATCATCGAACCTATTAAGAAGCTCTTAGAAGGGACACGTCGTATTGCTAGAGGTGATTTAGAGTATAAGGTTAGCATCAAAAGTGGGGATGAAATTGGAGAATTAGCTGATTCCTTTAACAAGATGGCAGAGAGCCTTTTTGAATCAAGAAAAAAACTGCAGGATTATTTTTATCGCGTGGTTCAAACGCTTGTGCGTATTTTGGAGGCAAAGGATTCTTATACCTGCGGCCATTCTGATAGGGTTGCAGAGTACTCAGAAAAAATCGCCCTTAAACCGGGGCTTTCTCCTACGAGAATAGCATTGTTGAAAAAGGCCGCCTTGCTTCATGATATAGGGAAATTAGGAATACATGAGAGTATACTAAATAAACAAGAAAAACTAACCAAGGATGAATGGAAGGAAGTCCGCGGGCATCCCATTATCGGAGAAGATATATTAAAATCAGTTTCTCTTGATGAAGAGTTTTTAACGGCAGTCAGGTCGCATTATGAACGTTTCGATGGAAAAGGCTATCCTGATGAAATTAACGGAGACCGTATAGATATATATGCCCAGATTGTTGCGGTTGCTGATGCCTATGATGCTATGACCTCAACCCGGGCATATAGACAGAACCTAAGCAGGGAAGCAGCCATTGAGGAACTTAAGAAGAACTGCGGCACGCAATTTAATCCTGTAATTGTGGAGATATTTCTTAAGATATTAAAAGAAGAGCAGATAGGGGCTTGATAATGACCCATTCGACTGCGCCCAGGGTCATCTTGAGCGAGCGAATGAAATGAGAGAGTCGAAGGATGAAAGAAAAATTTTTTGATCGGGAAATTTACCTTGATATTTTAAAAAAACGCATGATAGCCTTAAAGGAAGGATACCGTCAGAATATCGCTATTATCGGTGATGAGCAGGTAGGAAAAACAGCGATAGTTCTTAAATTTCTTGATAAATTTCACGATAGCCTTATTATTAGCGTATATTTGGAAATCTTGCCGCAGAGCTCTTTTGAATTTGCCAGAAGATTTATCGGCGCGCTGCTTTACGCTTTTTTAGATAGCAGTGAGGCCAATTTAAAAGAAGACCTTGATCTTCTGATTAGTAAGTCAGGAAGGCATATTCCTAAAACAGTTGAAAAGATAAAGCATATTTTAGGCCTTATTAATACAAGAAAGACAAATGGCGTTTTCGCGGAGTTGTTATTTTTATGCGAGTCAATTTATCAGGAAACAGGGAAGAGATGCGTGGTTATTTTTGATGAATTCCATAATTTAGAAAACATAGGATTTAAAAACCTTTACAACGAATGGTCTAAAATACTTCTAACCCAGAAAAATACCCTCTATATCATTGTAAGTTCTATGAAATACAGGGCAAGAGAGATTTTGGCAAAGAACCTGTCTTTATTGTTTGGAAATTTTGAGGTCTTAACAGTAGAACCGTTTGATATAAAAATAAGCAGCGAGTATTTAATAGGCCAGTTGCAGCATGTAAATTTAAATGACGGTTTTAGGAATTTTATCACACATTTTAGCGGCGGATACCCTGTGTATTTAAAACTCATATCTGAGGCGTTGTTAAAACAAAACAGCGCTCTTATAAGAGGCTGCTGTATGGATGAGTCCTCTAAAAGGGTGAGCCCCTTGGTTGATGCGTTGGAAGATTTATTGTTTTGTTCATCCGGTATATTAAACCAGAGATTTTCCAGTTACCTTAAGCGCATAGAAGACGATCCTTTAGGCAAGTTAAGCTCCATCCTTTATCTAGTTGCAGAAGGCAGGAACAGGATTAAAGATATCGCGCATGCTTTAAAAATACAAAGAAAAGACCTAATTTTAAGGATAAACCGCCTATTGGAATTTAATATTATGACTCGCAGCGAAGATTTTATTAAAATCAATGACCGTGTCTTTGGTTTCTGGCTAAGGTTTGTGCATCAAGGAAAGCTACGTTCTCTTTCTTATGACGCAAGAAGCCAAAAGGAACAGTTTAGAAAAAATATAGAAGGCCAGATTCAGGAATTCCTTTTATCTAGCCAAAAGCCGCTTTTAGAAAGGGCAATAGAGTTGCTGCGGCTTTTTGAAGATGAGACAATGCAGATTGAAAAGAGAAAAATACGCCTTAATCATTTCAGAGAGATAAAACCTTTGGAATTTCACACCTCCCGCTTAAAAGACGGCCTTATCGGCCGTTCTTGTGATTGTCTTTGGGTAATGGCTTTTAAACAAGAACTGCTAGTTGAGGAAGATATTGCAGACTTCGCTAAAGAGTGTAAGAAATACCGGCACAAACTTCAAAGAAAAATTATTGTTACGCTTGAAGGCATGGATGCGAATACACGCCTTAAGGCATTAGAGGAAAAAATTTGGGCATGGGATGTTAATAATTTAAATCAAATCTTAGATTTATATTCTAAGCCGTGGGTGGTAGCATAGTAAAGATATAAGAGATTGATGGAGAATGGATATGAGAATTGGCGTTATTTCAGATACACACATATCAGATAACACAGTAAGTATCCCTAAGAAAGTGTTGGATGGGTTAAAGGGCATTGATATGATTATCCATGCCGGAGATTTTGTAGATTTAAGCGTATTGGAAAAATTAAAAAATATTTGCAATAATGTTCAGGCGGTTTATGGAAATATGGATTATGCGCAAGTGAAAGAAGAGCTGCCTCAGGAACAGCTTCTGGATATAGGAAAATATAAAATCGGTTTAACGCACGGATATGGCGCGCCTGATAAATTAATCGGCGTTTTAAGCGTTGTTTTTAAGGATAAAGGTGTAGATATAATTATTTTTGGGCATTCTCATACCCCGGTAAACGAAAAAAGAGGTGAAATCCTGTTTTTTAATCCAGGCAGCCCTACGGATAAGGTATTTGCCCCTTATAATTCTTTTGGTATAATTGAAATTACGGATAAGATAGAGGCAAGGATCGTTAAAATATAAAAACACGAAATGAAAGAATCCAAAGATTTTCTTCTTGCGCCTTATGCGATGAAAAATTGCGATACAAGGGGCAGGGTTTATAAAGAGGATGGGCATGCGTATAGGTCGGCTTATCAAAGGGACCGCGATAGAATTGTGCACTGCGCCGCTTTTAGAAGATTAGAATATAAAACCCAGGTATTTGTAAATCATGAAGGGGATTATTATCGTACAAGGCTGACTCATACCCTTGAGGTTGCTCAAATCGCCAGAACCATAGCCTCTGTTTTGCGTCTAAATGCTGATCTTACTGAGGCAATTGCCCTTAGCCATGACCTGGGGCATACCCCTTTTGGCCATGCCGGAGAGGAAGCGCTTAATGAGCTTATGCTTGAGCTTGGCGGTTTTAATCATAACCTGCAGGGCTTAAGGGTTGTTGATTATTTAGAGGAAAGATACCCGGATTTTCCCGGCCTCAACCTAACATGGGAGGTAAGGGAAGGCGTAGTAAAACATTCTTCGAAGTTTGATACCGCGGTAAAAGTAAAAGATTTCCTTCCGAATGAATTACCGGTTCTTGAGGCTCAGGTGGTTGATATTGCTGATGAAATAGCTTACGATAACCATGACCTTGATGACGGTTTTACTTCCGGCTTAATAGAGGAAAAAGAACTGGCAGATATACCCATATGGAATAAAATAAATGAGGTTGTTGGTAAAAAATACGCTAAAATCAATAAGGAAAAAAAGAAATACCTGATAATCCGTTCGCTTATTAATATGCAGGTTACGGATTTAATCGCTCAAACTCAAAGAAATATAAGCAGATTAAAATTAAAATCTTATTTGGATGTAAGAAAGGCACCTAAGTTAACCGTATCTTTTAGCAAAGAGATGTTTACTTTAAGAAAGCCATTAAGAGAGTTTCTTCATAAGAAACTTTATTTTCATTTTCGTGTAATGAGAATGAGCATAAAGGCGAAACGTTTTATCCAGGAGTTATTTAAGGCCTACACAGCTTATCCTGAACAACTTCCTCCTGAGGTGCAGAAAAAAATAGCTAAAGATGGGATAAAACAAGTGGTTTGTGATTATATCGCCGGTATGACAGACAGGTATGCTTTAGATGAGTACAAAAAACTTTTCAATCCATACGAAAGAGTATAGATCTTTAAGTTCGGCTATTCATAGTGTTTTTCGTTTAATTACTACGACTTATGAATTGAAGGAGCTAATTAGTAGGCTAGCCAAACTTATCAGTCAGATACTTGATGCGCAGCAGTCTTCAGTTTTGCTCCTGGATTCAACGAGAAAGTATTCTATTTTTAGATGCCATATTAGCGGCAAAAGAAAATACATCTTTGATAAAAGAATAAAGATCACAAATAGAATCGAAAAAAAGGTGTTAAAAACTTTAAACTGCCTGCGGCAGGAGAGGCTTCTGGTTATGCCTTTGATTTGCGAAGATATAATGGGGATGGTTATTATAAAAAGAACAGGAAAGAGGCCCTCTTTTGACGGCTTTGACCATGAAACGCTTGCGACCTTAGCTGAGCAGGCAATAATGGGAATCAGGAATCTACAGCTTTACGAAGAGCAAGAGAGGATTGTTTTAGGAAGCATAAAATCACTCGTTACTTTATTAGATATCCGTGTTCCGCAGGAGTATACGCATTCTCCGTATTTTTCTAAATTAGTAACCGCGATAGGGATACAGATGCATTTAGATGAAAAGCAGGTTCAAAGTTTAAAATATGCAAGCCTTTTGCATGATACCGGAAAAGCAGATATTCCGCTTGAAATACTTACCAAGACAACAAAGCTCACAAAAAAAGAATACGGTATTATCAAGCGGCATCCGGAAAAAGGGGCGCAGATACTGCGGCCATTTCAAATCTTAAAGCCGGTTATACCTATAATAATGTATCATCACGAAAAATATAACGGCAGAGGTTATCCGTCTAGGCTTAAGAAATGCCAGATTCCTCAAGGTGCCAGGATTATGGCAGTAGCAGATGCTTTTGAAGCTATGGTTTATGGCAGGCCTTACCGCCAAAGGAAGGATGCAGCTTGCGCAATAAAGGAAATCAAGAAAAAAAGCGGCACTCAGTTTGACCCTAAAGTAGTAGAGGCGTTTCTAAAGGTGATTAAAAAAGTTAAAACAAAGAATTACTTGAAGATAAATCCCGTTAGGAAATGAAGTTCTCTAACTATAAATCAGAACTAAGAATTAAGAATTAAGAATTAAGAAGTAGAAAAAAACTGTAATAGTTTAGCTTTTAGAAGCGCTTTGTCATTCAGGCTGTGTCGCAATGGTAAAACGTGTGTCATTGCGAGCGAAGCGAAGCAATCTTTAATTCAGACACCGTCGGAAAAAAGATTGCCACGCCCTGCACCATACGGTGCAGGGCTCGCAATGACACAAAAGGCTATTGCGACACAGTTTGATTGCGAGCCCTGCACTTTAAGGCGGGGTGAAAATATAAAAGTTATGAATAAAAATAACAGTTTTCAATTAGAGTTATTTTCTAAGGATGGTGCGGCATTTCAAATGAGGAATTCTCAGGCCACTAATTCTTTTAGTAAATTTTTAAAAAGTTATGAAAAAAAGGCGCTTTTAGTTATTGGTATATTAATTGTCAGCCTAATTTCTTTTTCTTTAGGCGCAGAAAAAGGCAGGAGGGAGTTCGAGAATTCTTCTCTATCGCAGATTACAGGGAGCAAAAAGGGGGATCATCAGGAAATATGCGGACAAAAACAGGAGCAGCGAAAGCAAGATCCAATAAAAAAAGAGGATATTTTCAAAAAGCCTGCTTTTGTGTTAAACCCAAATTATACTATCCAGTTGGCTAGTTATAAGGGAAGGGCTAGTGCTCAAGCGCAGGCGCAAAGATTAAAGAAAAAAGGCCTTGTTACTATGCTTTTAACCAAGGGAAATTATACTGTGCTTTGCGCAGGAAGTTTTGCGGATAAAAAAACAGCGCAAATGAATCTAATAGAATTTAAAAAAAATTTTTCAGATTGTTGTGTTAGGAAGATTAATGACTAATTAAACCCTAAAGGAGGTAAGGCAAATGTCTATACACCCATCATTATCCATATCAGAAAAAGATAAAAAACAACGATCTGTATTAAAACGTGTTGAGCGTTTAAGAGTTATGATGGAGAAAGGAAATTGGGCAGAAGGCGATAGCGTATATAATCTGCCAAAGATTAAGGCCATAAGAATTAAAATCAAAAAAGAAAAGGCAGAGAAAGTAGAGGCTGCTGTTGAAGGTTCTGCCCCGGCTACTCCGGTTAAAGGCGCTGCTACTAAGGCTTCTGCTAAGGCTTAACCCCGGAATCAAGGGGACGGTTCTATTTTTCTTGTATTTTTTGTTTGGGAAAAATAGAACCGTCCCCTTGATTCTTAAACCTTAACTAAAATATAATGGGGTCATTCGTGTTTAAGGTTAAGGAATATATAACTCTTTGATAGATAAAGGTTAAAGGTAAAATCTTCTCAAAAAGCTAA
>JASEHM010000059.1 GCA_030018895.1 Candidatus Omnitrophota bacterium | reverse complement strand
TTTCACGGGCATGACAAAAACGGGAGGCGAGAACTTCCGAAAGCTGAACTGTTACCTTTGCTAGGACATAAGGGGCAGGCCACTACTGAACTGGCAATAATGGGCGCAGTAGTTATTATGGTTTTGTCATATCTTCTCCAACAGGGGTTTACTTATAATTGCCGCCAGTCTTTAGAGATGTACACCTTTAGAAAGGCCCTGCAATTAAGCCGTCAGCAAGAAAAAGGCATAAGTCTTCAGGTGATTAGAGATGTAATAGTCCCTTCTTTTTTTACCGGGCTTAATCGGCAGCGGTTTCAGTCTGTTGCTGTTATAGACCGTAATTCGCGTTTTCTTTATATTCCTTCAGAAGATGAGCCTGAACATGTGGGTACAAGGCAGCTTATCCAGCTTAATGAGGCAATGATTAGAAATAATTATTTTTTTGAAATTCCGCCTACTAAGATAAAAATAGAGCGCTCAGCAGAGGAGACGACTGAGAATCCCGTATTTGAGGTGATAGAGAACTTACTGTCAGGAGGGGGAGGGGATGTGGAACCCGAATGGCAGTGGGTAGAGTCAAGTGTCCGCAATTTTGCTAGCCCTACTGAAAATATTACAATAACCCCCCGCCGTTCAGATTATACCTATACTACAAAGGTTAGAGAGGACAAAGCAGGTAAAACGGTTAGCAAGATTTTAACGAGCAAGGATACAATTCCTTTTACAATTACCTTTGAAAATGAGCAGGAGATCATAGATAGCTATAAAAAGGGCGACGACAAAATAATAAGCGTAGATGTGGATGAGGCTACTATACCTAAGAATGTCAATTTAATCTTGGAAGAAACAGTAGAGAGGACAAGAGATGTTTTTACCCCTTTTACCCCGCCTTAAAGCAGAGGTACTTTTAGAAACAGTCGTAGTCTTAATTACTCTGGCTATATTAGCTGTAAGCGCGATAAGGATTTTTTCTTTTTTAAATATGAACATGGTTAGCCGCATTACGAAATATCAAGGCGAGGATCGGTTGCCGGCGCTTGAAGGGACTCCAGTTGATCCAGTAACATATCTTGATGATCAGTCTAAGCTTAAGCTCACTGATTATACTGACACAGGAGATGAAATAGTCAGTTTTTTAGCAGAGCCGCGTCTGCAAGAGGCGGAGATACTTTTAGCAAAACGAGGTAAGATTAGTAACTTGATCCTGTGTTATAAGCTTAATCAGGCCTCGAGTCTGGCAAAAGACCTTAGCCTGCATCAAGGTTTTTGTAGAAGAGAAGTTTATGAGAAAGCGTATTGTCAGCATGAAGGATGTTCAAAAATATGCGTAGAGTGGCAGCCGCCTTATTGGGAGCCCAGTACTCCTCAGGATTATATTTCTTTGGTAACCGGGTTATTAGAAGAGTCAATAAAACTAACTAACAACTTTGTTGATTATTATTCTCAGGCTATTGCCTTGGACCAGGATGTTTTAGACAATCCTATTAAAGGCAGTTCTTATGACCCTGCAGATAAAAAAAATGAAGCAAACAGGGAGGATTTGGCTGAAATTATTAACTCCTTAAAATCGCAGGAGTCTGATTTAGATACAAATACTCTTATTAATGGCAATCCTGTTAATGATTTTAAGGGGTTAAATTATATCTTAAAGTATATTGATACCTATGTATGTAGAGAAGATTATGAATACTCAAACTGGAAACCTTTTAATAGAGTTAATAGCGCTCCTGAGGGATGGTTCTGCCGGCAGTCCTTAACCTACGGCCAATATAGTTGGCTTTATGTTCATGGCGACCATGCCCGCGCAAGACAAGAGCTTGACAAATTAATCCAAGGAGAGATGCTAAAAGTAAAAGGCTCCCCTTTTCTTGAGGAATTGTTTATTAAAAATATTACAGGTGTTAATTCTCTTCTAAAGGGCGAAATAGACCAAACTAAAGCAAAAAACGCTTATGATTTAACAAATAAAATGTTAGAATATCAGCAGGCAAAAGAAAATTCTTCTTTAGCTGATACAATAAACAGCCTAAAAGACTATTTAAGCTTAATCATTGAAGAATGGAATAACAAAAATCCGGATCTAGAGATAATAAAGTATTATTTTGAATTAAGCAAAGTGGAGGCTTGGGCATTAGATGAGGTGGCAGAGGTTCATTTATGAAGCTCTCCTCCGGCTTAAGCCGGGGCGAATGTACAAGAAACTTTGTTTGCCAACGAAGTTGGCGAACTCAGGACTCTTTCTTGCGAAGCTTCAGTGGTTAGGAAAGTATTTTTATACTTTCCTATACCATAAAAAAAAGGCGCAAATCGCGCCTTTTATGATCCTTGTGATCGGGGTATTGCTTCTGGCAGTAACTGCCACAATGCTTATCGGAGAAGCAGGGTTTAGCCGGCTTCGCTTAGTAAATGTGGCAGATAGTGCGTTGGTTTCCAGCGCCTCTTCTTTTTGCAGGGATATTAATAGTATCAGGTTTATTAAGAAAAAGATGCATTTGAGATATGTGGAGTTGCAAGCGAAGACACTCTTCACCCCTTATGTAACCTGGTGGGATGGACTTAAAGATCTGTATAGTGTTAACAATTTATTTGGCATACTGGGAAGTTATAGGCTTTATAAACAAGCAAAAGACTCAGCTGATAATGCAGTGAAAGACCTGCGAAAAAGCCTTTATAGGTCTTGCCTTGGAACAGACTTAATTGATGAGCCGAAGCTGTATTTGCCTTCTGAGGTAATCTGGAATGATGAGCAGAAGAAGGACAGGATAATAGATTTGGATTTAGATGCGTATTCTAAGCGGGATTCTCATTTTCAAAAGCTTTATCGCGATCTCACTAATTCTGACACCTGGCAAGGCAACGATCTTATTTCCTATTCTTTTAATAAGACTAAAAAAGAGGTTATAAACTTTTCCGGTATATTTACTTTTGGCGAACCAGATAATAATAATAATAAATATGAGTCTTATTTAAAAGTAGAGGTGAATGTCCCTGTCAAGGTTAAGATAAAAGTAAAACCGCGGTTTATTTTTTTTCTTTGGTGGGGGAAAGGTTACCCGTTGCCGGGTTTTGGCATACATCCTTGTGCTGAGATAGATATTAAGGTAAAAAATGGAAATGCAGGTATTAGTCTTAGCGTAGAAAAAAAAAGTTCCTTTAAAAATGTACCATTTTTTGGCCGGGAAATAGTTTTAAAACATGAAAACAAGGCGCGTATTACTGGAGGCGGAAGCCGTATTTTTGATTTTAAAGTAATGAAGAAATAATGTATAAAATGCTTTGCCATGTAATAGCTCAGCGTTCAGAAGTAAATCAGGGCGTCATTCCCGCCCCCGTTTTCACGGGGGTAAACTCCAGCGGGAATCCAAAGATGGTTGACAGAATGGATACCCGTTTTCATGGGCATGACAAAAACGGGAGGCGAGAACTTCCGGAAGCTGAACTGTTACTTTGTCATTTTTTTTTGTTTTTATATCTCCTTTTGATTTTTCCAGGTTTTGCTTTAGGCTTAAGGTCTAATAGTTTTCCTTTTCCCCAGGATAGTGAAATCATCTATGAGGATAAACCCTTTAAACTTAATAAAATAAAGGCTCAAACCACTTGTTTTTCTTCCCAATTGTCAACAAAAGAAGTGCTTAATTTTTATAAAGAGACGCTTGTTAAAGACGGTTGGGAATGTAAAGAATTTCATTATCAGGCAGGTATTGGAGCTTTTTCAAAAAAAGACAGGTTTTTTAATGTTTTAGCTATAGATAACTTAAAAAAAACCGGCTCTCAGGTTTATTTGATAGATAGCAGCGGTGATTTAGCTGTATGCAAGGCCTTAAAAACCCATCTTTTTCAACAGGAACTTAGTTCTGATGTAGCAGGAAAGGATTTTGAAGATATTCCCCGCTATCCAGGGAGCAAAAGAAGGATGAGCGTCTTTGCCGGAGGTGGAGAAGAAGGAACGTTTTTGATGTATGAGGTTAGCGCCCCTGTTTGTGAGATAGCTAAATTTTACCGCCAGATGCTTAATGACCAGGGCTGGGTTGAAGAATTAGATTCCCAAGATGATATAAATAAAATGCCTGGCCTAAGCCAAGAGATAAAAGGTAACTTTGCCCTTCTTAATTTTCATAATAATACAGGAGAGGAATTATCAATACAAATAATGGCACCAACAGGAGAAATACAGGAACAGATCTCAAAGCTTAATACAGCAGGGCATTTTAAGCAGGTCTCTGGTCGCGCTTTAATTATAATTAGCAGGAATATTCAGGAAATATTAGCAATTCCAATCCCAGAGCTTGAGGCTGAATGAAGCTCCTCCCCGCCTATAAGGCAGGGAAGTTTTTACGAGCGAAATACTGAGCCCCGCCAACGGCGGGGCGAATGTGTAAGGAAAGAAGGGAATATATGCTTTTCATTGTTATTATTTTAATTGCCTCTGCAATATTTTGCCTGGCATATACCTTTATTTTCTCTTCGCAAAATAAAATAATCGCCTGGCAGAAAAAAAAAGAAGAAAAACTCATCAGTCAATTAGATGAACTATATCTTAACAAAAAGCCTGCGGAAATTTTACGGTTTTATTTTATCCTGCCTTTAGCCTTTGGAGTTATTTCTTTTTTCTTGTTTCGCTCCTTCCTTTTTATTGTGGTTGGCGCTTCACTAGGCCTATTTATTCCTAATTTTATTTTAAAGGCCAAAGATAAACAACGCAGGTATAAATTTAATGAACAGATACCAGATATGATCGGAGTCTTAAATAGTTCTTTGAAAGGAGGCCTGTCTCTTCAGCAGGCATTAGAAATAGTGGTAGAGGAATCATCTTTTCCTATGAGCCATGAAATAGGCCTGCTTATAAGGCAGGTTAAAATGGGTGTGCTTTTAGAAGAGGCACTAATACAGTTGAGCAGCCGGATAAGCTCCCCTGACTGGACATTGGTTGTTAATTCCATACTGGTAGCTAAGGAAACTGGAGGCGACCTAACCCGGGTCTTAAGCCGCCTGGTTACTACTATTCGGGATAATCGCAAACTAAGGGATAATATAAAAACGCTTACCTTGCAAGGAAAGCTCCAGGGCATAATTATGTCCTGCCTTCCTTTTGCGTTTGTAGGGTGGGTTTCTAGTTTTAACCGTGCTCATTTTGATATTATGTTGAATTCAGATATAGGCAGGATGTTTTTACTTGCCGCGATAGTTTTACAGATAATAGGGATGATTTTAATTAAAAAATTCAGCACCATAAAGTTCTAAGTAAAGAAAACACGGTACAAGGAGTAACAGATGCTTCTATTTATCTACTTCTTTATAATCCTAGCAATAGCCCTGGTAGTATTTGCTCTTGCAGGCTATAAAAAGGATTCTACCCTTAAACTCAACATTCCTAAGGATCAGCTTTCACAAAAGAGGTTAAGCAGGATTTCTTTCTTAAACAAAATCCCTTTTACCCAGACGCTTTTAGAGAAATCCGGCTTAACCTTAAAAATAAAAGCGAGATTAGCCTCAAGCTACGTCCGGATCAGCCCGTTAGAGTTTTTCAATTTAAAACTACTCATAGTATTAGGCGCAGTTTTTTTCCCCCTTTTACTGGTTCGAAAATTTGACCCTTTAATAACCATAGTAGCTATTGTCTTTGGTTATCTCATTCCTGATCTTTATTTAGCTAAAAGGGCTAAGGCATACAGGGATAAGATTTCCCGGGTTTTGCCTGAGACAGTGGATTTATTAACCCTTTGCATAGAAACAGGCCTTGATTTTATCAGTGCGATAAAATGGGTAATTGAAAAAACCTCTTCCAATCCCTTTTTAGAAGAGCTTGCCTTTGTGTTAGAAGAGATAAAATGGGGAAAATCAAGGCTGCAGGCATTAAGGGATATGTCTAAAAGGCTTAATGTCCCTGAGGTAACCTCTTTTGTGCGGACTCTGGTTCAGGCAGAAAAAATGGGCACGCCAGTAATAGAAGTATTTACTATTCTTGCTGATGATGTCCGGACCCAGCGCTTTCATCAAGGTGAAAGATACGCAATGCAGGCGCCTATAAAAATACTTATCCCCTTGGTTTTTTGCATATTGCCGGTAATTGCAATTATTATTGGCGGCCCTATATTTCTGCAGTTTATGCAAGGCGGCTTACTTGGCGGGCTTGGAAACTGAAATATCGTTTCTAAAAAAATGTCATTCCCCCGTGTCATTCCCACCCCCGTTTTCACGGGGGTAAACTCCAGCGGGAATCCATGGAGACAGACTGAATTGTCCGGTCAAGCCGGATAATGACAACTATTATTCAAGATTCAACCCAAACTATGCAATAGAAAAAATTCTGGTATAATAAGAATTGCTCAACATACTGATAATAAACGGTTTATACTAGAGAAGGTTCATAGATTGGAGGGAAGCAAATGGTGCATGAAGAATTAGTCAAAAAGAGTCAAAATATTGAATGGGAGTATACATC
>JASEHM010000058.1 GCA_030018895.1 Candidatus Omnitrophota bacterium | reverse complement strand
TCGTTAGCTCCTCGCAATGACGAAAAATACGAATTGCGACACAGTCTGATTGCGACCCGCCACAAATTATGGCGGGGAAATGTATTAACTGCGAACTATTTCTTTTCCTTGGTCCTAAAGAACAGCTTCCAGGGGTTTTTTCTTATATCCAAAATAAGCGCCTGAAGATCGTTGTATATCATATCATTAAAAAGAAGTTTTCCTATAGTACCTTCTCCGTTTTTTAATTTAACAATACTTTCATCAAGATTTGAAACGATATTTTTAGCTAAAACCATTGTCTCATTCATAAGGATAGGGTCCTGCCCTGCTAATTCCTGATTCTCATGCACAATCTTAACGTAATCCTTTCCCGGCATAATCTCAACATATTTTTCGCCTAATAGCCCTAAGGTATTAATCCATACAACAGAATCAGAAGGTATCTTAATATCCCATCTAATCCTACAAATCAAATCAACCTTAGTCCTGTTTTCCTGAGGGATAAATTTAAGGTTTATTTCCTTTACATCACCCACATCTACGCCTGCGAACCTCACAGGAGCGCCAAGTTTAACTCCGTTTACAAAATTAAAAGTAAGATGAACGCGGTAGGTAAGATTCCATTTTTTATATCTCTCAATTGACAAAATAAAAATACTTAAAATCACCAGCCCCGCAAAAACAAAGACACCTACCTTTAATTCTAATTTTGATTGACTAGATGCCATTTTCAGCCTCCATTTAATAACTGGTTATTCTTAATTATTATTACCCTACTCTGTTATCGGCCCATGTGCCAAGCCGTTAATGAATTGGTACACTACAGGATTGGCCGTATCTTGAATCTCAGAGGGAGAGCCTTCAGCAATAATTTTACCTTGATACAACATAGCAATTTTATCCGCTATCCCATAAGCGCTCTTCATATCATGCGTAACTACAACTGATGTAGTTTTTAATTTATCATGAAGCTCCCTAATCAACACATTTATACTATCCGCGGTAATAGGGTCTACCCCTGTTGTTGGCTCGTCATAAAGTATGATCTCGGGTTTAATGCATAATGCCCTGGCTAAGGAAACGCGTTTTTTCATACCTCCGCTTAATACCGAAGGCATAAAACCGGAGATGCCCGCTAAACCCACAAGGCCAAGAGATTCCTTAACCCTTTTTTCTACCTCTTTCTCATCTAAACACAGATTTTCAAGCAAACCAAAACCGACATTCTCAGCCACGCTAAGAGAATCAAAAAGCGCCCCTCCCTGAAAAACCATGCCAATTCTCATTCGCAAAGCATTTAATCCCTTAGAATTTAACCTGCTGATATCTTTTGAGTCGACAAAAACCTTGCCATCATCAGGCTTTAATATACCCTCAATGTGTTTTAATAAAACGCTTTTACCGCAGCCTGAGCGTCCAATAATCACGCAAGTTGTCCCTTTTTCTATTTTCAGGTTTACGCCGTCTAAAACCTTATTACCGTTAAATGATTTTTTTAAGCTTACTATTTCTATCTCTGCCATGGCTTATATAACTTAGTTTTCACTAAAAAAGCGTGGAAGCTAAGTTAATGCTGGGTTTTTCAGCATTAACTTGATTAAGGAAAGATAAAATAAAACAAAGCGGTAAAAAAGCAATCCGCAGTAATAATCAGAATAAAAGAGGTTACAACTGCGCGCGTTGTGGCGCGTCCTACACCCTCTGCGCCTCCTTCCACGTTAAAACCTTCATAACAGCTTACAAAAGCAATAAGCATGCCAAAAAATACGGTTTTAAGAAGGCCGGTAAATAAATCCTTATACAAAAGAGCATCAAAGGTAATCTGCATATACATTGTAGGCGATATTCCTAATTTACTAGTGCAAATAAGATACCCCCCGAAGATACCGATAATATCGGCATACAGAGTCAGAAGCGGGAGCATCAAGCTTAATGCCAGAAACCGCGGCACAACTAAATATTTTACAGGATTAACCGCCAATGTCTGAAGCGCATCTATTTGTTCGGTAACCTGCATAGAGCCTATTTCTGCGGCAATTGAGGCGCCTATTCTGCCGGCAACTACTAATGCAGTTACAACCGGGCCAAACTCTCTTACTATAGAAACCGCCACAATACTGGCAATATACATCTCAGAGCCTAAGCGCTGCATCTGATACGCAGTCTGCAATGCCATGATTATGCCGATAAATAAAGCAATTAAAGAAACTATGGGCAGGCTGTCTATGCCTGCTCTTTTAGCCTGTTCAAAAATACGTCCTTTTTTAAAAGGCGGTATAAACGTCCAGTAAAAGGCCTGCGATATTAATCCAGTTAATCCGCCTAAAAGCCTAAAAAACGCCAGGGTCTTTTCCCCTATAGTCTCAAAAAAGTTTACAATCATTCAAATACCAGTTCCTCTCCTTTGCACAGCGTTTTTACAGATGAGCCTTGTTTAAATCTCTTTGAAATTATATCCTGCGCCAGAGGATCCTCTATGAACCTCTGAATGGTTCTTTTTAATGGCCGCGCCCCGAATACAGGGTCAAAACCCTTTTCAATAAGAAAATCTTTTGCCTGCTGGCTAACTTCTAAATTTATACCTTGCTCCTTAAGCCTTTCTATTACATAATTCACTTCGATACCAACAATCTTTTGTAAATCATCTTTTATAAGCGGCCTAAAAACTATCGTGTCATCAATGCGGTTTAAAAACTCGGGTTTAAACGCACGCTTTACCTCATCCAAAAGTTTTTCTTTCATATCCTGATAAGTAACCTCTTCTTTTTGCGTCTTAAACCCTAAAGAGCCGGTTTTACGAATCAGCTCCGCACCCACGTTAGAAGTCATGATAATTACAGTATTCCTAAAATCAATCTTTCTGCCAAGGCTGTCAGTAAGCCTGCCGTCTTCAAATACCTGCAGGAGCAGATTAAACACATCCGGATGCGCCTTTTCAATCTCATCCAACAATATTACCGAATAGGGCCTGCGCCTTACCCTTTCTGTAAGCTGGCCGCCCTCCTCGTATCCGACGTATCCGGGTGGAGCGCCGACTAAACGGGAGACATTAAACTTCTCCATATATTCTGACATATCTAATTGCAGAAGCGCATCTTCGTCGCCAAACATAAACTCTGCCAATGCCCTGGCCAAAAGCGTCTTTCCTACGCCAGTAGGGCCTAAAAATATAAATGAACCAATAGGCCGTTTAGGATCCTTTATGCCTGCGCGCGAACGCCTTACTGCATGGGCAATCGCGCTTATTGCCTCATCCTGGCCAATTACGCGCTTATGCAAATCCTCTTCAATCTTTAATAATTTTTCGCTCTCTTTTTCCTCTAACCTAAAAATAGGAATGCCTGTCCACTGTGAAACAATTTTAGCAATTTCTTCCTCGCCAACCTGCGGCCTGATTTTATCCTTTGTCTGCGACCACTGACGGTTTAGAACTTCTAATTCTGTCCGAGCCTGCTTTTCCTGGTCCCTTAACGAAGCTGCCTTTTCAAAATCCTGGCTTTTTATAAATGCCTCTTTTTCTTTTCTTATTGCCTCAATCTTTTCTTCTAACTGCTTTACATCCTGCGGAATAACTAAAACATTTAATCTTGCGCGCGAGCCTGCCTCATCAATTAAGTCAATTGCCTTATCCGGCAGGAACCTTCCTGAAATATAACGGTCGGATAATTTCGCAGCTGCCATAAGCGCCTCATCCTTAAAGGTAACCCTGTGATGCGCTTCATATCTATCGCGCAGACCCTTTAATATCTCAAAAGTCTCATCCACTCCCGGAGGCTCAACCATAATTGTCTGAAACCTGCGCTCAAGCGCAGCATCTTTTTCAATATATTTTCTATACTCATCCATAGTTGTTGCGCCGATACACTGTATCTCCCCGCGTGAAAGTGCCGGCTTTAAAATATTAGAGGCATCAATTGCGCCCTCTGCAGCGCCTGCCCCTACTAATGTATGCAATTCATCAATAAAAATAATTACATCCTGCGAACGCTTTATCTCTTCCATTACCGCCTTAATTCTTTCCTCAAACTGTCCGCGGTATTTTGTACCGGCAACCATAAGCGCCAAATCCAAAACTATAATACGTTTATTCCTTAAGGTCTCCGGAACATTTCCCACTATTATTAACTGGGCAAGGCCTTCAACTATAGCGGTTTTTCCTACCCCTGCCTCGCCCAATAAAACCGGATTATTTTTAGTACGCCGGCTCAATACCTGAATAACCCTTTCTATTTCCCCAACTCTATTAACCACCGGATCAAGTTTATTCTGCTTAGCTAATGCTGTCAGGTCGCGGCCAAAGGCATCTAACGCAGGAGTCTTACTCTTAGTTTGTTGCTGGCATCCTTCAGCGCCACCAGATACCCCTTCAGAAGGCAATGTTGAGCCCAGAAGCCCCATTATTTCCTGCTTGATTATATCCAGATCCAACCCTAGATTTAATAAAACCTGCGAGGCAATCCCTTCACCTTCACGAATGAGCCCAAGCAAAAGATGTTCTGTGCCGATATAATTATGACCTATTAAACGCGCCTCTTCAGCTGCCAGCTCTAATGTTTTTTTTGCCCTTGGGGTAAAAGGTATATCTCCCATAATCTGGGTAGATGGCCCTGGCTGCACTAATTTTTCTATTTCAAGCCGAATATTTTCTAAGGATACCCCTTTATTCTGTAATACTGCCACAGCTACACCTTCTCCCTCACGGATAAGGCCTAGGAGTATATGCTCTGTCCCAATATAATCATGATTAAAACGCTTTGCCTCTTCTTTTGCTAAAATAATTACCTTTCTTGCCCTTTCAGTAAATCGATTAAACATTCTATCCCTCCATCGTATAATATCAGTTAACCATTAATTCATATCCCCAACCTATTCCTGATGATCTCCGCTCTTTTTGCATCCCTTTCTTCCGGCGAAAGTTTTTTCTTTTCTATCTTTTGCAAATGCGCTGGCTGAGTAACAAGAAACAGCTCATTGATTGTACGCCTGCTCATTTCTCTCAATATTCCTATATCGCAGCCAAGCCTAACCATAGATAACAATTCTATTGTTTCCTGACTTGAGATAATCCGCGCGGTTTTTAGAATCCCCAAACTCCGGTTAATCCTATCCTCTAATGCCGGCCTATTTTTAGAAAACAAAGCACCCCTTGCCTGATGCTCCTGCTCAATAATCTGCCTGATTAAACCATTGATATTGCTAATATTTTCATCTTCGCTAAAACCAAGTGAAATCTGGTTAGAGATCTGAAAAAAATTTCCTGCTGCCTGAGTCCCTTCTCCGTAAAGGCCGCGAGTGGCAAAACTTAACTTTGCAACCGCAGCCAAAACGCGCTCAATCTGCCTAGTCATCACCAATGCCGGCAAATGCAACATCACTGAGCCGCGCATCCCGGTTCCAGTATTCGTAGGACAGGCAGTAAGATACCCCCAGTCAGTTGAAAACGCAAAATTTAACTCAGAGACAAGATTATCATCTATCCTGTTAATAATATTCCATGCCTCAAAAAGATTAAAGCCTGACTGCATTACCTGAATCCTTAAGTGGTCTTCTTCATTAATCATTATGGAAATAATTTCTTCAGAGTCAATTGCGATTGCCTTGCTATTCGGTTTTTGGGCATGCTCAAAAGACATAAGGTGCCTTTCCACTAAAAATTGTTTATCTACGCTATCCAAATCCGCCAGCTTAAAAATGATTGTTTTTTTAAGGTAATTGGCTTTTAAGACAGCCTCCTGAATTATCTGCAAGGTACACTCGCCTTGTTTCTTGTTTGCCCAATGTGGAAAAACAGCTTTATCTAAATTTCTTGCCAAGCGGATGCGGCTTGAAATAACCACATCTGAATTTGGGCCTGTACCCTTTAACCACTCGCTTGAGTGATTTAACAAGTCATCTAATTGCATAGTTAGTTAATACTGAAAACCCTTCTTTTTAAGTTAACACTGACTTTTTCAGTGTTAACTACTTATCTTTCTTTTCCAGCTCTTTAATCCTATCCCTGATTCGCGCTGCCTCCTCAAAAAACTCTGCCTCAATTGCTTTTTGAAGTTTATTACGCAATTCCTGCAATTCTGTTTTTTTCTTCAAGTCTCCAAGCGCCTTTGTGCCTTCCCGCATTCTGCGGGATCCGCCAAAGGCGTGATTTGCAGAATCCGCCAAGACAATAGCAGGCGGCGATTTTCCGGCATGCTGGGCTGAACCATGAATCCTTTTTAAAAGAGGGCCTAAGTATTTCTTAAATGCGCTGTAGCATTCACTACAGCCAAGCCTTCCCATTTTTTTAAAATCCGTATAACTTAAAGAGCAGTTAGGGCAAACAACAGAAATTGCGTCCTTTTCCTTAACAGGTTCAAATTCTACCATCCCAGCCAAAAGGTCGTTCAAACCAAATTTCTGCTCCATTTGAGCATTTTTTTGCCGGGCGCACTGTTCACAGAGATGCAATTCATTCATCAAATCATCAATAATCTCTGTCAGATGCACGGTTGCCGCATTTTTACCGCAGATATCACATAACATATTTAGTCATTGCTGTCCAAATTAGCTACTAGTGCATTGTAACATAAATTCTTGATAGTTTGTCATTACCCGACTTGTTCGA
>JASEHM010000057.1 GCA_030018895.1 Candidatus Omnitrophota bacterium | reverse complement strand
GACGAAAAACACGAATTGCGACACAGTTTGAATGACGGCTAATTTGGACAGTAATCATTCCTGTTAAATCTTGCAAAAATCCATACTTCATCATTCGTACATCACCAGCACAAAGCACGAAGTGCGATATACGATATACGATATACTGATTCAAAAATACTCCTGATACACTTCTTTGATTCTCTGTAATGCCTTGATCATAAAATTTCCGGATAAGCCTTTATGAGACGGGATTATTACAGGGCCAATTTTTAATGCCTCACAAATCATACCTAAAACAGAAAGATAAGTCAAATGCTTTTGAGCTGATAAAGCATTATCCTGTTTAATTGATAACGGTATATCCGGACTCAAAATACGGCCTAATTTTACCGAAACTGATAAATTGCGCTCTAAGGTTTCTATAAAGCCTTCCAAAAGCGCACTTCTGCCTGTGACAATAAAATTATTTACCTCATAGAGCGCTACTTTCTTCTCTATGGCATCCTTTATTGACTGGCATATTGGCTGAACGCAGGAATTCAAAAGCTCGGCGAGAAATTTTAATTTTACCGGCCTATAATCCTGCTCCCTCTTTATTAATATCTCTTTATCCTCACTAATAAGTTCAATATTTTCCGTTAGAACGCAAGACCTTTTAATATCTTCGGCCAAATCATAAGGCATCTTTAACTCTTCCTTAAGTCGCCTTGTCAAGTCTCCTCCGCCAACAGGTAAAATCTCAAGATCTAAGAGCGCGCCATCCTTAAATATTAACAATTCTGTAACATCTGCCCCTATATTGCAAAGCACATTTAAACCTTCAAGGAGCCTGTTATCAAACACAATTTTGCTTACAGCCAGGCCTGAAAAAAATATTTTTTTTATTTCATATCCTGACTGATTAATAACGCGGTTTAAGCCCTGGATCAAAGAAAGCTTAGCGCAGATTAAATATAAATCTACTTCTAAAGAATGGCTGTATAGCCCAATAGGATTCTTTATTTTATCCTTAGAATCTATTGTATAATTAAAAGGAATAATATGTATTATCTCGTCTTCTAAATTTGAGGCCAGTATCCGCGCCTGCTCATTTACCCGTTCAATATCAAAAACGGTTATAACCTTGTTCCCTCTTTCAGTAAGCGGCACTATAGCAGAGGCATGCTTAGCAAACAAATCTTTTCCGGAAATACTTACGTGAATAAAGCGAATATTTACCCCGGAAACTGCTTTCAGCCTCTTCATAAGAGAGGTTAGGACAATAATTAGCTCCACAGAATCCACAATAACACCTGCCTTAACCCCTTTAGAAGGCGCGCTATCAAAATAAATATTTTCAATACGGCCTTTTTTAACAACAGCCACACAGCCGGCAACCTTACTAGAACCAATATCTAACGCGCAAATATAATTATTGTTTAGCATTTTTCCGCTCTCTGTTATGAGCCTGGCTAGTATCTTTTAATTTCACCACAGGTTCTTCAAACCTTAAATCAAAATACTCTATTCTGCCTAAGTTGGCTTTTTCCTGCGTAATCAAATCCGCAAGGATATTAAACTTAGCATCAATATTGCTCCCTCCAAGCCTCACTTCAAAAGGTATGGGTAATAATGAACTCTCCGGGTTTAAGAAAACAGTTGTTGCGCTAAGAGGGCTTGTAACCTTAATTTTTTTAAGTTTAAAGTTCTTTATTACTTTATTTATCCCTACTGCTTTTATTATATCTAAAACCAGAACCGCTTCCTTAAAATTATACCTCTGAGCGGGCTTTGGATATAACTTATTCTCTAAACCTAAAATAAGCGGCAACTCTAAGCTCTCTGGCTCCTCAGAAAGATAAAAAAGCACCCCATTTTCATCTAAAGCAAAATTTCTGTATCCGCTTAAGTATGCTATAGGTTTACGCCTGATAAAATCTGCAAATATCCTATGAGGCAAAACCTTAACTAATTTTATCTGGCAATACTGCGGAAAAGAACCAAGTATGAGGCTTGCCTCTTTCCTTAAATCTATACTGAATATATCCTCATCCAAGAGATAGGAAAGACTAACCCTTTTAGTATCACCTATATTTTTGCAAGAAACTTCGTTCGCCAACGAAGTTGGCGAATTCAGGACTCTTCCTTGCGAAGTTTCAGTGGTTAAGAAAGTATTTTTATACTTTCCTATACCATAAACAATTTCTTTTACCTTAAAATAGCCTGAGCTGTTAATCGCCTTCCAAATATAGCTTAAAAGAAAAAAAATGGCAAGAGAAATTATCAAAATACCTAAGCCAATCTTTTGTTTTTTCATACCACTCTCTACTCTCTATTTCCTATACCTCTTTTAAAGTAACAGTTCAGCTTTCGGAAGTTCTCGCCTCCCGTTTTTGTCATGCCCGTGAAAACGGGCATCCATTCTGTCATACCCTCTCTGGATTCCCGTTGGAGTTTACCCCCGTGAAAACGGGGGCGGAAATGACACCCTGATTTACTTCTGAACGCTGAACTGTTACCTTTTAAATGCCAGCTCTACTAACCTAAGGCACAATTCACCAAACTCTATGCCTGCTATTTTAGCAGCCTTAGGCAGAAGGCTTTGAGATGTCATGCCGGGAATAGTATTTATTTCCAAAATTACAGGCCTGTTATTGTCATCCAGAATAATATCAACCCTTGAACAGCCAAAACAACCGAGAAACTTATGCGCCAGGAGCGCCTCAGATTGTATTTTCCCGGCAATACCTTTATCTAATTTTGCCGGCGCCACATATTTTGTCATACCCTTTGAATACTTTGCCTCAAAATCAAAGAATGTTTTCTTAGGGATAATCTCAACTATTGGCAGCGGCTCTTCATCCAATATCCCTACAGTAAGCTCTCTTCCTTTTATATATTCTTCAACGATTATCCTTTTATCAAAGCTGAATGCTGTCTTTACTGCTTCATCCCAGCAATCTTCTCTATCAACAAAAGAGAGGCCAATACTGGAACCATGACTAACTGGCTTAACCACTAAAGGCATTGACTGGCCTAAAGGTATTTGGATTTTACAAGGGTTATCCGGCCTTTCAAACACTTTGTATTTAGGAACATTAAGGCCCTCTCTTTCAAAGATCTGCCGCGAGGCGATTTTATCCATAGCAATTCTGCTTGCTAAAACGTCTGAGCCAGTGTAAGGGATTTCTAATGCCTCTAAAATACCCTGTATTGAGCCGTCTTCGCCAAAACAGCCATGCAAGGCCAAAAACGCACAGTTAATTCTATGCAGCTTTATAAGACGGATATTCTCCTCGCTATTATCAGTCAATACATCAATACAAATAACCTCACACCCCTGTTCCTTTAAGGCATTATATACTGCTAGCCCAGACTTAAGAGAAATCTCCCTCTCTGTAGACGGTCCGCCCATTAAAACACCTATCCTGCCATAATTGGTCATTGGTCGTTGGTCGTTGATTGTTAATCGTTGGTCGTGGGTCATTGATTGTTGATCGTTGGTCATTAGTTTTTTAGCTTATTTCCATATTTTTACTTCAGGCATTAAAGTTATGTTAAATTTCTTTTTTACTTCTTTCTTTGCGAGATCCATCAATTTTAAGACATCAACGGCTTTTGCATTGCCTTTATTCAATATGAAATTCGCGTGTTTCCTTGAAACCTCTGCGCAGCCTATGGTCCTCCCTTTTAAACCGCATAACTCTATCAACCTGCCTGCTGAATCTCCGGCTGGATTTTTAAAAATACAGCCTGCATTCGCTAAAAGGACGCCTTGAGCCTGACGTCTCTGACTAAGGATTTTTTTTATCCTCTCTTGAATCTTTTTCTTATTTTCTTTTTTGAGCTTTAAAACTGCGCCCAGAACAATGTATTTAGCCAGGCCTGATATTCGATAACCAAATTTAATCTTTTTTTTCTTAAAGGCCTTTATATTTCCATTATAATCCATCACACTGACTTCTTCAATTAAATCTCCGATTGTCCTACCATAGGCGCCGGCATTCATAATTAATGCCCCGCCTATTGTCCCGGGTATGCCTGCTAAAAATTCAGCGCCTGATAAACCATGCTTTATAGTTTTAGAAAGAAACTGCCTTATCAGGAGGCCGGCCCCGAGCCAAACATTATCGCCTTTAATTAACAATTTTTTAAAATTCACCCCAGAGAGGCGCAAAACCACGCCTGAAACGCCTTTATCGCTTACTAAAATATTACTTCCGGCGCCTATTAAAAAAATCGGAATTTTGATTTTCCCTGCGTTTAAGATTATATTTTTTAGGTCCTGAATATCTTTAGGCTCAATAAAAAATTCAGCAGGGCCGCCGATCTTAAAAGTCGTGTGGCTTTTTAATGCCTCCTTTAACCTAACCCTTCCTTTTAATCTCTCCTGCCAGTTCATCGCTAACCTTTACAATATCTCCTGCGCCTAAAAATAATACGAGATCCCCGCTTTTCATTATTTTTAAAAGATGCGCTAATGTCTGATCTTTATGCATAAAAATAACCTCTTTATCCGGCGCATAATCTTTTATTTTTTCATATATACTCATCCCGCTTATCCCGCAAATAGCCGGCTCGCCAGCAGCATAAATATCCGTAACAATAATATAATCCGCATTATCAAAACTCCTGCCAAATTCATCTAAGAGCAGTTTTGTACGGCTGAAACGGTGCGGCTGAAATACCGCAATAACCCTTTTAGCTTTCAGGTTTTTTACTGCCAAAAGCGTTGCCTTAAGTTCTGTAGGATGATGCGCGTAATCATCAATAACCAGATAACCTAAAGCATCTAATTTTACATCGAGCCTGCGGCAGGCGCCTTTATAATTTAAGAGCGCATTTTTTATATGCCTTAAATCAATTCCGATTTCAAGCCCCAAGGCAATAACAGAAAGGGCATTAGAAATATTATGCGTTCCTGCGAGAGCAAGATTAAATCTTCCCACAAATTTATTTTTACAAAAACAATCAAACTCTGATTTTAGGCCGTCTAGATATATGTTTTTAGCAAAAATATCCGCGCTATCCGTCAAGCCAAAGGTTTGGTATCGGACAGAACAATCCTTCAATATAGCCTTTAAATTTACATCATCATCGCACCCAAATATACAGCCGCCTTCCCTTGTCTGCCTTAAGAAATCCCTGAATGCAACCAGCTCATTTTGAAACTCTTTGTAATAATCAAGATGCTCATAATCAATATTTGTTATTATGGAATATTTCGGCTGATAAAATAAGAATGAACCGTCTGACTCATCTGCCTCAGCGACAAAAAAATCACCCTTGCCAAAACAGGCATTGGTATCTATGTTTTTCAAAACCCCGCCTATAGCTACGCTGGGAGAAAGCCCTGCTGAAAGCAATAAACAAGATGCTAAAGAAGTAGTAGTAGTTTTTCCGTGGCTGCCAGTAACTGTAATAACAATTTTATCCTGCATAAGTTCTGCCAAAGCCTGGGCGCGCTTCATTAAAGGTATTTTAAGTTTTTTTGCCTCCACAATTTCCGGGTTATCATCTCTAACAGCAGAAGAATAAACTATTAAATCCGCACCCTTAATATTACCAGGATTATGCCCGATAAAAATCTGCGCGCCAAGGTTTTTAAGCTCATCTATAATCTTGCTTTCCTTCAAATCCGAGCCGCTTACCTTTATGTTAGAATTTAAAAAAAGGCGGGCAATCGCACTCATCCCTATTCCGCCGATACCGATAAAATAATAATGTTTCGTAAAACCTGGTTTATTTTCGCAGCGCACTATCCACCAACTCTTTCATATTACTAAAAGGATAAGCAGAGGCAAGCGCACGAGCTAAATCTTTTTTATCCCTTAAATTCTGGCAAAAAAGCACGAACTTATCTTTACCGAATTCTTTGATTAAATAATCTATTATACCTGCTGACTCAGCATAAAATAAACTAATCTGTTCTTTATCTTGCGCCTTATGCGAATTAAACTTAGATAATTGCTCGCTTTCTAAAAAAGTGCCTTTTTTAACAGCCTCTTTTATAAGCCTATTCCAGATCTCACCCTTATGCCCTCTTTCCTGATATACGGCAACGCCTTCATCTAACCACAAGGGCACAGCAGGATTATGAAATCCGACAAATTCCCTGAAAATAATATGCCCTAATTCATGAGGCAAAGTCCTTTCAAAAAAATTTTCTACTGCAGGATAGGCATAAATTATTTTATCTTGTGGAATAGCCGCGCCCAAAGACCAAGCCGGCTGTTTGGTGAATTTTTGATAATCTTTAGCATCATTATAGATATAAACCTTAGCGCGGTTTTCCCATAGCCAAAAATCAAACCGGCGAAAGCCTAAATCATCAGCTATTCTTTCATAATATTCCTCTGCCTTGGCAATTAATTCATCTATAAATTGCTGCTTGGCATTTTGATAATAAACAATAAAATGCGTGCTCTTGGTTTCATTCCATTTAGGAGAATCCTCTGAAATCGCAAGGCCAAAAAATATCAGGATTGCCAAAAAACTCAGAATTAGGCTCTTCATAATATAGTAGCGTAACCGGTCAGTAAACGGGGGCGTAATCTAGTGTTCTTTCGTAATTAACTTGAATGCGCGCCTTGAATAATAGTTGTCATTGTCCGGCTTGACCGGACAATCCAGAAATATGCCT
>JASEHM010000056.1:6592-6767 GCA_030018895.1 Candidatus Omnitrophota bacterium | reverse complement strand
AAGGCAGTGGTTTGGCTTCCTTTAGCCAAAGCCACCAGCCAGAAGGCAGTGGTTTCGTCTCCTCTAACGAAAGCCATGATTATGAAATTTTAGATATTGAAAAACTTAAGGCGTTGGCGCAGGAATTTGGTATAGAGGTTAGTAAGCCACAAGGCAGTGGTTTCGTCTCCTCTAA
>JASEHM010000056.1:0-6493 GCA_030018895.1 Candidatus Omnitrophota bacterium | reverse complement strand
ACGAAAGCCACAAGCCACAAGGCAGTGGTTTCGTCTCCTCTAACGAAAGCCACAAGCCACAAGGCAGTGGTTTCGTCTCCTCTAACGAAAGCCACAAGACAAAAGAGCAGCTTGCTAAAGAACTTTCCAGAAAATTATTAGACGAATTCGGAAGGCAGGAAGGAGAGCTCGTATTTATTAAGCGAGCGCCTAAAAAACGACAGGCTATCTGGAAAAAATTAGGTATTACTCCGCGGGGCATTGATAGAGAGGTTGTAGAATTATTGCACACTACTACTATGGGTGTGGACAATGATTATAAAAATATTATTAATAATGGCATGCGCTGCAGTTTATCAGATGGCTGGGGTGGTTCAATGATTGCTACTGATGCGCAGGATATTGTTTTAGGCAGCCCTCAGCCAATAAGGGGTAAAGTTAATCTGGGGGTATTAAAGGAAAATTATGTAAATATTGTGGTGCATGGTCATGAGCCGATTCTCTCAGAGATGGCAGTTAAGGCAGCTTCTGACCCTGAATTAGTAAAATTAGCTCAAGAAAAAGGCGCTCAAGGGATAAATCTCGCAGGCATATGCTGTACTGCTAATGAGGTTTTAATGCGTCACGGAATACCAGTAGCAGGAAACTTTCTCCAGCAGGAATTAGCTATTATTACCGGCGCAGTTGAGGTGATGATGGTTGATGTGCAGTGTATTATGCCGGCGTTAGGGGAAGTGGCTAGTTGTTTTCATACTAAACTTATTACTACCAGTCCTAAGGCGCGTTTTCCCGGAGTAACCCATATTGAATTTAAACCTGAGAACGCTTATGAAACAGCTAAGCAGATAGTTAAATTATCTATTGAAAATTTTCCAAATAGAAATAAGGAAAGGGTAAATATCCCTAAGCAAGAGATGGATTTAGTTGCCGGATTTACCAAGGAGAATGTATTTCAAATTTTAGGCGGCAAATACCGCGCAACTTATAAGCCTTTAAATGAGGCGATTATCTCTGGAAAGCTGCGCGGCTTAGCAGGTGTTGTAGGCTGTAATAATCCTAAACAAACCCATGATTATTTTCACACGACCTTAGTAAAGGAACTGATTAAAAATGATGTTTTGGTTTTACAAACAGGGTGTTCAGCTATTGCCTGCGCAAAACAGGGGTTGTTAATCCCTGAGGCAGCTATGAAATACGCAGGGCCTGGTTTACAGGAGATATGCGAGGCAGTAGGCATTCCGCCTGTTTTGCATCTGGGTTCTTGCGTAGATAATTCGCGCATTTTAACTGCGGCAGCTGCTGTTATTGCAGAAGGCGGCTTAGGTGAGGATTTATCAGATATCCCTGCCTGCGGATGCGCGCCTGAATGGATGTCTGAGAAGGCAGTTACTATCGGGTTTTATTTTGTTGCCTCAGGTGTTTATACAATATTCGGCTCAAGCCCATTTGCTACCTTAGGCAGCAAAAATCTTACTGATTATTTAACCAAAGACTTAGAGCAGGTTGTCGGCGCTAGGTTTGATTTTTGCGATGATCCGATAAAAATGGCTAAGCTTATGATTGAGCATATTGATAAGAAACGGCAAGCCCTGAAACTAAGCCTAGCAAGTCGTTAATAAATGCTACTCCAATTTTAATGACAAATTACTCGTGTCCAAATTAGACGTTACTTATCGACGCGAAATGTATTTTGAGATATCAAATTTGTCATACCCGCGAAAGCGGGTATCCAGATTTTTTCTCGTCGTGGATTCCCGCTTAAAGATTGCGGGAATGACACTCTATCAGCTAATTTGGACAGTAATGGTTCTAAATAAGGAATTTAAGTTAAAAGAATAGGAATGATTAAAATCAAACGCGCGCTAATCAGCGTTTCCGACAAAGCAGGGATTTTAGATCTTGCGAGGGAATTAGTTAATTTTGGGGTTGAAATACTTTCTACAGGCGGAAGCGCAAAGCTCCTTCGTGAGAATGGCCTGCCAGTTAAGGAGGTTTCTGAATATACAGGTTTTCCGGAAATGCTCGATGGAAGGGTAAAGACATTACATCCAAAAATACACGCGGGGTTGTTAGCTAGAAGAGAAAATGCTCAACATATGAAAACATTAGAGGAGCATAATATCGGGCTCATAGATATGGTGGTGGTAAATCTTTATCCTTTCAAAGAAACAATCCAGAGGCCAGGCGTTACAATGGAAGAGGCTATTGAGAATATAGATATTGGCGGGCCTTCAATGCTGCGTTCTGCTGCTAAAAACTTTTCATCTGTGGCAGTTCTTTGTAATCCTAACCGTTATGCAGAGGTTATTGTCCAGTTAAGAAAGAATAATGGCGCTTTATCAGAGGGATTAATGCAGGACTTAGCCCTTGAGGTGTTTGAGCGTACTAATCAATATGATAGGCTGATATATGAGTATTTAAGAGGCCAGAGACCAGAGGGTAGAAGCCAGGGCGCAGGTTTTCCAGAGAATTTAGTTTTAGAATTTACCAGGATTCAGGATTTACGTTATGGAGAAAATCCGCATCAAAAAGCAACGTTTTATAAAGAAAAAGGAAGAAAAGACGGCTTAATAAATTTAAAACAGCTGCAAGGGAAAGAGTTGTCGTTTAATAATATCTTAGATTTAAATTCTGCCGTTGAATTAGTCAAAGAATTTAAGCATCCGGCAGCAGTGATTGTAAAACATAATAATCCTTGCGGGGCAGCTGAAAGTAATGCCTTAGATAGGGCCTATTTAGCTGCCTTAAAATGTGATCCGCTTTCTGCATTTGGCGGGATTGTGGCGTTAAATAGAAAGATGGATGAAAAAACTGCGAAGGTAATTGTAAAAAGCGGATTTTTAGAGTGTATTATTGCCTCGGGTTTTGAGAAAATGGCGCTTGATTTATTCAAAGATAAAAAGAACTTACGCTTATTAGAGTTAAATGATCCTGAATTGGCAAGCGAGCCCTCGGTTTCACTAAGAGGCGAGCCTGAATTTAAACACGTAAGCGGCGGGCTGCTTTTACAGGATAAAGATTCAGTTGTTTTAGATGAGAATAATCTAAAAATTGTCACCAAAAAGAAACCGACAAAAAAACAAATTGAAAGCCTTATTTTTGGGTTTAAGGTGGCAAAGCACGTTAAATCCAATGCTATAATTCTTACTCACGCTAGCCGCACCGTAGGTATTGGTGCAGGACAGATGTCTAGAGTTGATTCTGTGATGCTTGCTAAGAAAAAGGCAGGAAACTTAAGTAAAAATTCTTGCCTAGCCTCAGATGCATTTTTTCCTAAACCTGATGCGATAAGCGAGGCTGCCAAGACAGGTGTTAAAGCTATAATCCAACCCGGCGGCTCAATTTTTGACGCAGAAATAATCAAAGCCTGTGATAAATACGGAATCGCGATGGTCTTTACAGGGATCCGACACTTCAGGCATTAAACCTAAACAAAATCAAGGGGACGGTTCTATTTTTCTTATATTTTTCGTTTAGAAAAAAGGTTCTTTCGTAATTAACTTGAATCTTGAATAATAGTTGTCATTGTCCGGCTTGACCGGACAATCCAGAAATATACCTTCTGAATTCCCACTGGAGTTTACCCCCGTGTTTAGATTTCCACTTTCGTGGGAATGACACGGGGCGGGAATAACATTTTCTGCTGGGGCGAGGAATGACATTTTTTTCATAGATGACATTGGTAAACAATGTTTTTTATTTCTCTATGATTATCAAAGGGTTACACAAATACTATCAAGTTATTTACGAATGACCCAGAAAAAATAGAACCGTCCCCTTGTTTAGCTCGTTTAGCTCAGTTATGGGCATAACCGGGTATAACGGATAATGACCTATTCAGAAACTATCCAATATCTAGAATCCTTTATTAACTACGAAAAAATCTCTTCTTTTCCGTATAAAAAATCTCTAAAATTAAAACGTATTAAAGATTTTCTCAAAACTTTAAACAATCCTCAAGACGCATTAAAATGTATTCATATCGCTGGGACAAAAGGCAAAGGCTCTACTTGCGCATTTATTGCACATGTATTAAGAGAAGCAGGATATAAAACAGGCCTGTATACCTCGCCGCACCTTTCGGATTTTAGGGAGAGAATAAGAATATTAGGGCAGAGAACAGAGTGTAGAGCACAGAGCGTAAAGAATAGAGGGCAGAACACAGATTTCGAAGGAATGATTTCTAGAAACGAACTCTCTGATTTAGTAACGAGATTAAGGCCATTGATAGAAAAATTTAATAAGGCCTCAAAGTACGGGCCGATTACCTTTTTTGAAATCTATACTGTTTTGGCCTTTCTATATTTTAAGGAAAAAAAAGTTGATTTTGCGGTTTTAGAAACCGGCTTAGGCGGAAGATTAGATGCTACTAATGTGGTTGAGCCTTTGACTGCGGCTATAACCCCTATAAGTTATGAACATACACAGAAGTTAGGCAATTCTTTAAGGGAAATTGCAGAGGAAAAAGCAGGGATTATTAAGGTTGGCCGGCAGCTTCCTTTTGTAATTAGCGCGCCGCAAGAAATAGAAGCAATGGAAGTTATCCGCAGTAGATGTAAACAATTAGGTATAAAATTATATACGATGAACGAAGTTCTGCCCCGTCTTAAAGCTGAGCAAAAGTATGAAGATATAACCTATCAAAAAACAAAAAATAATTTTATACATTCGCCCCGCCTTAAAGCGTGGGGGAGGAGTTTCATTGTTAAAGGAATTTACAGGGAATACCCAAATTTAAAAATACGCCTTTTAGGAAAACATCAGTTGGTAAATGCATCAGTGGCAATAGGCGTTGCAGAGGCCTTGCGCAATTACGCCATAAACATTAGTGTTGATTCTATAAGAAGAGGGCTTTATAATACCCTTTGGCCGGGTAGGTGCGAGGTTATATCTTATAGTCCTTTAATTGTTTTAGATGGCGCGCAAAATATTGCCTCAATAAAAGCGTTAAAACAAGCAATTAAGGAAAATTTTCAGTACAACAGGTTAATCCTTGTTTTAGGTATTTCTAATGATAAAGATATAAAAGGGATATGCAGTGAAATGTATAATTTTGCAGATGAGATTGTTTTAACTAAAGCCAACAATCCCCGGGCAATCGAACCAAAAATCTTAGCTAAATACTTCAATGGTAAAAAAGCGTATATAACGGATAATGTCCAAGAAGCAAAAACACTTGTTTGCCGAATTGCTAAAAAAGGAGATCTGATTCTAGTCTGTGGCTCATTATTTGTGGTGGGCGAAGCAAGGGAGGTATTGTCCAAATCAAGCAAATCAAGGGGACGGTTCTATTTTTCCCAAACGAAAAATATAAGAAAAATAGAACCGTCCCCTTGATTCTCCCCTTGATTTGCCGTTTTTCTAGATATGTATAATTTAGATTTATCTGATACAATTGTAGCTATTTCTACATCCATCGGCGAATCTGGTATTGGGATAGTGCGTTTAAGCGGCAAAGAAGCGTTTTCTATCGCGGATAAAATATTTGTCTCTAAAGATAATAAGAAGCCGTCGGCTTTTAAAACATACACTATTCATTATGGATGGATTGTTAGGCAAGCGACCAAACAGCGAAAGATTATTGACGAAGTTATTCTTACTGTTATGCGTAAGCCAAAGTCCTATACTAAGGAAGATATCGTGGAAATAAATTGCCATGGCGGAATCTTGGCAGTACGAGCAGTTTTGGAGTTAGTCTTAGAGAGTGGGGCGCGTTTAGCTGAGCCAGGCGAATTTACCAAGCGGGCATTTTTAAACGGAAGGATAGACCTCGCTCAGGCAGAGGCGGTTTTAGATACTATCCGGGCAAAAACAGATTCAGCCTTAAAAATAGGGGTAGAGCAGTTAAGAGGGGTATTATCTGATAAAGTAAATAATTTAAGAAATGCATTATTAGAAATAATTGCGGCCTTAGAGGCTGATATAGATTTTCCCGAAGAAGAGGCTGGGTTAGTTAATCCCGTTAAAAATAATCAAATCCAGATACAGGAGCAAGAAATTTCTAACGGGATTAATTTAAAAGAGATTTTAGAAAGATTAAACAGGTTGAATAATGAATTAAAAGACATTATAGAGGCTGCTCGCTATGGAAGGATAATCCGGGAAGGCCTTCATGTAGTAATCTGCGGAAGGCCTAATGTGGGGAAATCCTCGTTATTAAACGCCTTATTAAGAAAAGAACGTTCTATAGTTACTCCTATTCCCGGTACTACGCGCGATACAATTGAGGAGATAATTGATATAAAAGGGATTCCAATAAGGATTGTAGATACTGCCGGTATTTTAGAGCCGCGCGATTTGATTGAAAAGCACGCGGTAGAGCGCTCAAAAAAACAGATTGATTTAGCGGATTTGGTAATTCTTTTGTTTGATGGCAGCAGGAGGTTGTCAAAAGACGACACAGCCCTTATTGCCAAACTAAAGAAAAAGGTTGTTATTGCCATTATAAATAAGATTGACCTTAAACAGAAAATTAAGAAAGAAAATATTGAAAAAAAGCTTAATCATGTAGTTG
>JASEHM010000055.1 GCA_030018895.1 Candidatus Omnitrophota bacterium | reverse complement strand
CGTGGATTCCCGCTTAAAGATTGCGGGAATGACACTCTGGCAGCTAATTTGGACAACAATGATATCCATCATATAAATATAGGTAAAGGTAAAGATATTGGCAGCTTTTCAGTTAGTCTAAATTTTCTTCTGCAACTATCATTGATTTTTGCCAAACAGGCATTTCTCTGAAAGATTTAAACATTTTTTCTTTGCTTTACCTCTACCTTTGCCTCTACCTATATTTTAGCGCTCAACCCAATCTTTGCCTGCTCTACATCCATCTTTATCACTTTTACCTTTAATTTATCCCCGGACTTTAAAATAGGAATCTGCTCTTTATCTATCTCATTGGTAAAAATCAGGCCTTCTAAGACCTCTTCTAATTTTACAAACACACCGAAATCAGTGACATTAATAACCTCTGCCTCTAAAATAGTATCCAATGGATATTTAATAGCAATTTCAGGCCAAGGATTAGGTTGAAGCTGTTTCATGCCCAAAGCTATGCGCCGATTTTGGCTATCCACAGAAAGCACAACCACCTCTATTTTTTGGCCTTTCTTTAAAACATCGGACGGCTGCGCTACTCTTTTTGTCCAGGAAATATCCGAGACATGGATCATTCCCTCTAAATTACTGTCTATTTCCACAAAGGCGCCATATTCAGCAAACCCTCTTACTTTACCTGACACCGTTACTCCAATAGGATACTTAGATTCAGCTTCCAACCAAGGATTTTGCTCTAATTGTTTTAAGCTCAAAGATATCCTGCGAGCGCCTTTATCTACAGTTAAAACCTGGGTTTCTACTATATCCCCGACAGCAAACATCTCATTAGGGCTGCTTACCCTTTTTATCCAGGAAATTTCAGAGATATGCACCAGGCCCTCAATCCCCTTATCTAACTCCACAAATATGCCGTAAGGAACCATATTAACCACTTTGCCTTTAATTTTAGCGCCGACGGAAAATTTTGTTTCAACCTCTGACCAGGGATCAGGCATCCTCTGCTTTAACCCTAAAGAAATCCTGGAGGCCTCCCTATCTAAATTCAAAATCATCACCTCAATCTTATCTCCTAAGGCCACTGCTTCACTTGGATGGCTAATCTTTGACCAGGACATATCAGTGATATGCAAGAGCCCATCTATTCCGCCTAAATCCACAAACGCGCCAAAATCAGTAATAGCCTTAACCACGCCAGAATAAACTCCGCCTATCTTCAGCTCCTGCCAAAGCTTATCTCGTGACATCTCCCTTTCTTTTTGTATTGTTTCGCGCCGGCTCAAGATAATACTACGCCGCAAATTATTAATCTTAACAACCTTAAATTTAAATTCTTTATTTAAAATATCTTTATCTGCAACACCTTTAAAAGCAGAAAGGGACAAGGGCAGAAACCCCTCAATCCCCGCGCAATCAACTAAAAATCCCCCTTTTATTTTCTTAGTTAATCTCCCCTCAATAAAACCTCCATCTTTAGCAAGCTTAACCACCTTATCCCATCCATGCATGTGTATTGCCTTTTCTCTGGATAATTCAATTATGCCGGCGTCATTTTCTACTGACTCAACCAGGAATTCTAATTCCCTGCCTATCTCTAAGTCCTGTTTACTAAATTCAACAATAGAGACAATCCCTTCGGATTTAAATCCGACATCTATCAATACCTCTTTTGGCTTTATTGCCGCAATCCTGCCAAGGACCACCTCATTTTCCCGAATCACTTTAATACTTTCATTATAAAGATTTTGCATTTCAGAATTCACTTCTGTTGTCATTTTTATCGCTCCTTTTTTATAAGTCTTTCGTTATTTTTGTGGATATCTTGTCATCCCGAGTAAACTCCGCGAGTCGATGGATCTGAAAGAACATAGCTTCCTCGACTCGGCCTTCAGACTGTGTCATAATGACAAAAACACCGTCATTGCGAGCCCTGCAAGCCAGAAGGCAGTGGTTTGGCTTCCTTTAGCCAAAGCCACACCGTATGGTGCAGGGCGAAGCAATCTCTATCACCGTCGGAGATTGCTTCGTCGCTCACTTCGTTCGCTCCTCGCAATGACGAAAAACACGAATTGCGACACAGTCTGCTTACGGCCTCGCTCGGAATGACACACAAAGAGATTACTTAAGCGGTTTACGCCTTACGTTAAATCCTTTAATTTTACGGCTATTAACAACCAACTGCCTGACATGAAAGCTCTCTAATGCTTGCCATTATCAACTGGGCAATTTCCTGGTAAGACACCCCCTTTTCATAAGAAATTTTTTTTCCGAATGTAACAGAAATCTTCTTAGGCCTAATTAACCTGGTATTTTTAGGCCAAGCCTCTTGCGTGCCTTTTATAAAAGCCGGTACTATAGGTACGCCGACTTTTGCACTTAAGAACCCTACCCCGGGATAAGGCTCGCCGGAAGTACTATCAAATCTTCGGCTCCCTTCAGGAAACAAAACTAATGCCCCGCCCATTTTTAGCCGGCGCATAGCCTCTTTTAAAGCCTTGATATCCGCAGAATCCCTTTTTACCGGAAAGATATTTATCTTTAAAAAAAAAATAGAAAGCAGCCGGTTATGAAATAATTCCTTTTTAGCCATGTAATTTAACGGACGCCTGCAGGCAATACCTAAAAGTATAGGGTCTAAATAACTAGCATGATTAGAGGCTAAAATAAAACCCCCTTTTTCAGGTATGTATTTTAATCCTCGTACTTGAAAACGGAATAATATCTTAAAAATAATGATTCCTAAAGACCTCAAAAAGCTATAAAACATCTTGTAATCTCTATTTTAAACTATTCTATTCACAAGATCTCATGATCAGATCTTTTCCATATTCAAGCAATTTCCTGGCTCGTAATAAACTCCCGGCCTCTGCGTATATACGCATAATCGGCTCAGTTCCTGAGCCCCTAAACATCAGCCAGCTTTGGTCCTCACAAGCCAACTTTATCCCATCAAGCTCATTAACCCTGACTACCTTCTTGCCTAATAAAACATCAGCCAGCTTGTCCTTAGCAGGTTCTACGCGCTTGCTTAGATGCAGGTCTAAGCGTAAATAATAATATCTTCCAAATTTTTTCTCTGTCTCATTTAGAATTTTTAAAATATCTTTGTTGCGGTAAACCATCATCTCCAGAAGCAACAATCCTGCCATGGTTCCATCCCGCTCAGGGATATACCCTTTTACTCCCATCCCGCCTGCCTCTTCCCCGCCAGCTACAATATCCTCTGTTTCCATCAGGATAGAGATATACTTAAAACCAACCGGGGTCTCATAAAGTTTAACACCTAAGGCCTTAGC
This sequence comes from Candidatus Omnitrophota bacterium, assembly GCA_030018895.1. Lineage (GTDB taxonomy): Bacteria > Omnitrophota > Gorgyraeia > Gygaellales > Profunditerraquicolaceae > CAKKQB01. Next base: position 3,517 of record JASEHM010000055.1, on the reverse strand, counting down.
AATATTATCAATCATATTCGTGCCGCAGACAGTCTTAACTATGCCTCCCGGCCAACCCCTGTCTTGAGCAAGGTGTAAAGCCAATAACCCTAATATTTTCTGGGGATGCACAAATACCCCGCCCGGTGCAACTACTGCAATCCTATCCGCATCTCCATCAAGGGCAATCCCTAGATCAAATTTTTCCTTCTTTACCCTTTCTTTTAATTCCTTCAGGTTTTCTTCTATCGGCTCAGGCCTTATGCCGCCAAAACAAGGATTAATAGTATGACGCATAAACTCCAGCCTTATTTTTGTCCCTTTAAGAATCTGGGCGATAAAACTATTTCCCGAGCCATACATAGCATCAACCAAAACCTTAAATCTTTTATTCTTTATCCTTTTTAAATCAATATATGAGCGGATAAAGCTAATGTAATCTTTTACTAAATCAACTGAAACCAACTTTATGCCTAAGGCGCTTAAGTCTTTCTTTTGAGCAGGCGGATTTTTTCCTAAAAGCGCCTCTACTTTTTTAGTTACCTCTTCCGGCGCTGCCCCGCCTGTAGACATCTTAATTTTAAATCCATTATATTTTGCCGGATTATGGGATGCGGTAATCATAATCCCTAAATCTAACTTCCTTAATTTTACAGCATAGCTTAAAGCAGGCGTAGGAAGAGCCTTATCAGAAAGCACGACCTTAATACCGTTATTTCTTAATACCTCTGCGCAGTTTTGGGCAAATACATCCGACATAAAACGCGTATCATAACCTATAGCCACGGACTTATCCTTACCCAGATAATCCGCAACTGCCTGCGAAAGAATTTCTAAATTTTTAAACGTGTAGTTATCGCCAATAATTCCTCTCCAACCATCTGTTCCAAACTTAATTTCATCCGACATTTTTTAATCTCCTTATTGCTTTTTTATAATTATTTGAATTAAAGATATAAGAGGCAGCAACTAAAATATTTGCCCCTGCCAAATAAGCATCCTTTGCGGTTAGATCATTTATCCCTCCATCCACAGCAATATCGCCTTTAAACATTGCCCTTAATTCCCTGATTTTAGGCAGCACCTTAGGTATAAATTTCTGACCGCTAAAACCCGGATTAACTGACATCACTAAAACAAAATCCGTGTACTTAAGCGCATTTTTGATTTTTGCCAGAGGCGTATTGGGATTTAAAGAAACTCCTATTCTTACCCCTTTTAAGGCCAATCTTTTTGCCTGATAACAAAGGCCTGATACGCCTATGGTTTCAATATGTACGGTAATCATATCAGCGCCTGAGGCAACAAAATCATCAATGTACTTTTGCGGCTCTGAAATCATAAGATGGACATCCAAAGGCAATTTTGTAATTTTACGGATATGTTGGACAACCACAGCTCCGATAGTGATATTAGGCACAAAATGGCCGTCCATAACATCAATGTGAAACATATCCGCGCCTGCTGACTCTGCTTTTTTTATGTCAGAAGCCAGACAGCTAAAATCCGCAGACAGGATAGAAGGCGCAATTTTTATTTTCATTTTTTTTAAGCTATCAGCTTTCAGTCGTCAGCTATCAGCTGACAGTTGATAGCTAAATATACAGCTTTTTCTTCAAAATATATTTATAAACTGCATCAGGCACCAAATACCTGAAAGACTTATTATCCTTTATCGCCTTTCTAATTTCAAAACCTGAAACATCTATAGCCCTTATTGCCATAGTTTTAATAAAAGAGGGGATTTTATTCAACGGATAACCCGGCCGGGTAGCCGCAATAAACTCTACCTCTTGAGTAATTTCAGATAAATCCTTCCACTCATCCAAATATTTAAGAAGGTCGGAGCCGATAATAAAATACAAGGTATCTGAGGCAAACCTTTTCTTAAATTCTTTTATTGTATCTATAGTATATGAGCAGCCTCCTCTTTTTATTTCCATATCAGAAACAAAAAAATATTTATTCCCGGAAATTGTCTTTCTTATCATTGCTAAACGACAAGAGGCAGGGGCAATATCAGAATTATCTTTATGCGCCGGAAGGCAAGTAGGCACAAAAAAAATTTTACTCAAACCCAAATTCTCTCTTGCCTCCTGGGCAAGTATTAAATGGCCGATGTGTATTGGGTTAAATGTGCCGCCGAGTATTCCAATCTTCATATTTTTTGCATTCCACCCGCATTACACATTACACTTTACACATTACACATTACACAGTTCTTACCTGCCCTTTTCCGTAAATAATATATTTATACGTTGTCAACTCCTCAAGCGCCACTGGGCCGCGCGCATGGAGTTTATCTGTAGATATGCCGATTTCTGCGCCTAATCCAAATTGATGGCCATCAGTAAAGCGCGTTGAGGCATTCACATAAACACAGGCAGAATCCACAGCCCTTAAAAATTTAAGGGCATTTTTTTTGTTCTCTGTAACAATGGCGTCAGAATGGCCTGAACCATAGTAATTTATATGCGCTAATGCTTCATCCAGATTCTCTACAACCTTCACTGAAAGAATCAGATCCAAGTACTCTGTCAGATAATCTTTCTGGGATGCGCTTTTAATGCCTTTAGCAAATTTTTGGGCAGCTTGACATCCGCGAATCTGGACGCCTGCAGCCTTAAATTTTTCTAACATCCTAGGCAGGAATTTAGCGGCAATATCTCTATGGACAAGCATACACTCCATAGCATTGCAAACAGCCGGGCGCTCGACCTTAGCGTTAAAACAAATATCCTGCGCCATATCTAGATTTGCATATTTATCCACGTAAACATGACAAATCCCTTTATAATGTTTTATAACGGGTATACGTGATAATTCAACTACTTTCTTAATCAGGCCTTCTCCGCCGCGGGGCATTACCAAATCAATATAATTATTGAGTTTCAATAATTCATCCACTGCGCGCCTTACACTAGTATCAATAATGTTAACCAGGCCAACAGGTAAATTATGCTTCTTTATCGCCAAATTAAGCGCCTGGTAAATAGCAAGATTAGAATTTAATGCCTCTTTTCCTCCTCTTAAGATTACACTATTGCCGGATTTAAAACAAAGCCCAATACAATCAGAAGTAACATTTGGCCTAGCCTCATAGATAATCGCAATCACCCCGATAGGAACCCTAATCTTTTTTATCAGAAGCCCGCTAGGCGCTTTCCAAGCCTTTATCAGTTCTCCCACAGGGTCTTTGAGCTCTGAAATCTCTAACAAAGAATCAGACATTTCCTTTATCCGCTTCTCAGTTAAAGTAAGCCTCTCAAGAAAGGCCCTTGATAACCCAAGAAGCTTAGCCTTTTTTAGGTCTTTTTCATTTGCCTTAAGAATAAATCCTTTTCCTTTAATTAAACCTAAAGCCATCTCCTTAAGGACATTATTCTTTAGAGAAGAAGAAGCCTCCTGTATCTGCCTTGAGGCCTGCCTTGCCTTTTTTGCTATATTTATAAGTTCCTGCCTTAAACTCATAGTATCCAGGTTCGATAATACTTAGCGCGAATGAACGCTTTAACAATTCTTATTTATATTCATTACT